>JAISNW010000028.1 GCA_031276055.1 Deferribacteraceae bacterium
CTTTATAGGCGGCGGCTCTTGTATTAGGCTTTTATCGATGATGGCGCAGCAGTTGTCTGGAAGAACTCTAGTGATATTATCGTAAAAGCCTCCCCCTGTAATATGAGCCATAGCGTGAACTTCAGAGCGCTGCAATACCTCTTGCACCACAGCGGTGTATATCTTGGTAGGAGTTAAAAGCAGATCTGCAACGCAGCCAAAACCTTCGATGGCGTCAGTGGTTTTTAGAGCGCTATCCTCAAAAAATATCTTTCTTAAAAGGGAGTAGCCGTTGGAGTGAAAGCCAGAGGAGGCTGCCCCTATTATTATATCGCCAGGCGCAACCTTGCTCTTATCCATGAGGGCGCTTTTATCCGCAATCCCTACTGCAAAGCCCGCTAGATCAAAATCCCCATCGGCGTATAAGCCGGGCATCTCTGCTGTTTCTCCCCCTAAAAGAGAGACTTCGGCAATCTTGCACCCTTCAACTATCCCTGCAACAACTTCTCTTAAAATTTCAGGAGACAGCTTTGAGGTGGAGATATAATCTAAAAAAAATAGAGGGTGCGCGCCCGCAACTAAGATGTCATTAATGCTCATCGCCACAAGGTCGATCCCTATGCTGGAAAGTTTCCCCGCAGCTATAGCGACTTTTAATTTAGTGCCCACGCCGTCAGTGGAAGATACCAAAACAGGCTCTCTCAACTTATGCGGGGATATATTATATATACCTGCAAACCCCCCCAACCCTCCGATTACATTAGGCGAGTGGGTGGAAGAGACCATATCTCTGATAAGGGTTACAAATCTGTTGCCTTCGTCAATATTGACGCCGCTCTGTGCGTAAAAGGACATCCGCTAGCTGCCTTTAATGATTCTTTCCAACTCTTTGCGAATCGTCTTTTCAAGCAGCTCCGGCAGCATCTTCTCCAGAACAGACTTTATAGTGTCATGAAGTAAAAAATCGATGGTGGTATTGTCAAGGTATCTCTTAAATAGAGCAACAAATTCATCCTTAGGCAGTTCAAAATAGAGGCGGCTGACAGCTGTTTTATCAGGGATTATGCTCTCTGCAATCTTCTTAAAGCCCTGCTTTTCACTCTTTTCTGCGGAAGGGAAAAGCCCTAATATCTCTTTGCGTTCATCTGTTTCAGAGCTGAACAACTCCTCATTTGTTTTTCCAAGTTCCACCTCAACCCCCTCAAATTTACTATCTTCACTGTCCAGTTCTTGCAAATCGTTAAAATTTTCATCTTTCGCGGGCGGAGAAACCTCCGCAGCATCAATATCCCCATAGCCTTGTAGAGCTTGAGAAACATCGTTGTTATCAAGATCAAGCTCCAACTTGCCAATATCTGCATCGATATTTTCAGTGGCGATAACCTTATCCATGATGTCTATTACGGTTGACACATCAGGCGCTGAAGATTTATCGGCGGGGATAGATATATCTTGATAGCTATAGCCGTCTTTTGGGAAAGCTCCTTCATCTGTTTCAGCGGGCTCTATAAACTTCTGCAAAATCTCAAGCTCCACATCTTGCTCTATCCCTTCCACAATAAGATCGTTTCTTGTGACGTTCTCTGTCTTTTTACCCGCTGCAAAAACATCTGTTATAACAAACTCTGTAATAGGGGGTTCGTCATGTTCGCCTGAATTTTCTTCTTCAGAGTTATCTCCGTCATCACGGCTTTTTATTTCAGAACTTTCTAGGGTTGTGCTTTCAGAACTCTTTTCTTCAGAACTCTTTTCTTCAGAGCTGCTTGTTTCCGAAGCCTCTAACGAGACGTTTTCGCTGCTCTCAGTTGCAAGAGAACTATCTATAAGCGCTAAAGTTTTAGACTCTTCTGCTGCTAAAGGCTTTTCACCCTCTGAAACTCCACTTTCAGCAGCTCCCTCAACTTCTGCTGACCTCTTTTCCTCTGCTCTAAGGGCTGCAAGGCGTAGAACCATATTTAAGGCGGGGGCGTTAAACGGCTTTACTATATGGTGGACGATAAGAGGAAATACACCGCTTACATCTTGAAACTGCTTAAAAGTGTTGACTAAAACTATGATCTCTGCATTAGGCGAGGCTTTCTGTAATCTGTCAAGATAGTTTGCCTCCTCATTGATAATGAGCACATCTATCAATATGCAGCTGATATTCTCAGAGCTGGCCAACGCCACCCCTTCTTCTGCATTATAGGCGTTAAACAGTTCATAAGCCTCTTTTTCAATGGTCAGCTCAACTATCTTATGTATAGTAAGGCTCTCGTCTATCAATAGGATGTTTTTCCTCATATTCCTTTCCTAAAAAACCCCAGTAATTTAACGGAACAATATAACACCGTTGAGGATAAAAATCTACTCAAAAAGACTTTCTAAACTTAAAAATGAGGGAAGAGAGGGTTACAGCGGAAAAAAAAGAGGATAGAGCTATAATAACAATATGCCAGAGAGAGTTTAGCGCGCCCCATAAGAAGAACTTATAAAAGAGAAAGGAGAGGATGAATAACCCGCCCGACAATAACCAGTATACATGGCGCCGCCGCTCTGCAGGTGGAATATCTGATTTTGGCAATTTATATATGTAAACAGCTATCACCGCTATTCCCAATATAGTAGAAAAGTGCTGCAATAAGCGGTATAGAGGGATGCTGCCTGCTATTAAACTTGTGAGCGCCGCCGAATTTTCAACAAAATAGCCGTTGGCGTGTGTAAAACCATCCCATAAGATATGGGTGGCGCTCCCTAAGAGAGCAGAAACGCAGATGATAAACCACTCCTTCTTAAAATAAGAGAGCCACTCTATATTAAGCATCTTGACAAACCTAGAGCGTATCGGCGGCGGAAGATTTATAATCAACGGTTCTCTAACTATTAAAAAGAATAGGAACAGCAGCATAATTGCAAGGGGGAGATCAAAGAAGAACAGCCCTCCTATACTATGGGAATATCTGCTTTTCATGCGGAAAAAATATTCAAAATCAGGCGCCATACTGCCAAATACAAGAGCAGGCAGACAGAGCCGCTTAAAAAGCGCTTTTAATGGGATAACAGCGGCGGGGTGGGAAAAGGTAAAAGGCATATTCTCCTAGGAAAAGATGAGTATTATTGTAATTATTATCTTTCTGCTATATATTAACATAAGGGTGGGTCGCTGGCAATGGATTTTGATAGTTTTGATATTTTGTCCGCAGCTGAAGATGGCAAGGATTCAAAGACAGGGCATCCTGCTGTTGACAAGTTTGCAAAAAATAATACAGCCTATGTGGAAAAACTTGCTGAACAAGGTGATGCAGGGGCGCAATTTGCCGCATGGTTTCGTTATAAAAATGGGTTTCTTGCACCGGAAGATAGAGCGCTTGCCATGCGGTATCTAATGCAGGCGGCGGAGAACAAGTTCCCCGATGCCGTTTACTATCTGGCAAAAGCCTATGCTGTAGGCGAAGCTGTTGCAAAAGATGTTGAAAAATCGATGGCTCTAGCTTTAGAAGCCGCTGAATTAGGGAGCTCTA
Organism: Deferribacteraceae bacterium; assembly: GCA_031276055.1. Taxonomy (GTDB): domain Bacteria; phylum Chrysiogenota; class Deferribacteres; order Deferribacterales; family JAISNW01; genus JAISNW01. The sequence continues at coordinate 3,480 of JAISNW010000028.1, forward strand.
GGGCGGCGCACTTTATAGGAGCCGCCTATGAGGTGGGTTTCAACCTCGCTGTAGATAAAGAGAAAGCGTTCTATTGGTTTATGCATGCGGCGGAAAAGGGGTTTCCCCCCTCTCAATTCAGCGTTGCTGTTGCATATGAGAACGGTTTTGGAGTTGAACAGAACGCTGATCTCTCTTTTTATTGGTATAAAGAGTGTGCAAAACATGGGTATGAGCCCGCACTCTTTAATTTAGGATACTGCTATGAGAACGGATTTGGGGTTAATCAAGACCTTAGAAAGGCGGTAAAGCTATATAAAAGGTCTGCTGATTTAGGCAACCCCATTGCACAATTTTGGCTTGGGCTGATGTATATGACAGGCAAAGGGGTTGAAAGGGATAGTGCGGCTGCCTTTTCCTATTTCGATCTATCTGCACAGAACGACGATACAGACGCCATGTTTGCCCTCTCCCGTTGCTATTTCTATGCGGACGGCATCGAAGAAGATAAATTCCTCTCGTTCCTCTGGTGCAAGAAGGCAGCAGAAAGGGGGCATCTTGAGGCGATGCGGGAGTTGGCGGTAAAGTATATGCAAGGCGATGGGGTGGAGATTTCTCCGTCAGAGAGCTTAAAGTGGTTTTTGAAAGCCGCTGAAGGCGGAGATGTGCCTGCTCAGTCGGATTTAGGGCTTATATATATCAACGGTTCAATAACAGAAAAGAATTACGAGCAGGCGCTTAAATGGTTAGGCAAAGCCGCTGAGAATGGTTTTCCCCCCGCATTTTTCAACTTGGGTTTGTATTATCTTAACGAAGTTGATGCATCTTTACCTCTGGCGTTGGAGAATTTTGAAAAGGCGGCGGCAGAGGATTTTCCTCCCGCTCAATTTATGCTGGGGCAGCTGTATCAAGACGGCGATATTGTCCCTAAAGATATGGTCAAAGCGTTCCAGTGGCACAAAAAAGCGGCGGAAAACGGCTTTAAGCACTCGATGTTCGCCGTCGGGATTCAATATGAAACAGGCGATGGAGTAAAGAAAAATATAAAAAAGGCAATTGCTTGGCTTGAAAAGGCTGCAGAGCAAGGGGTTGAATATGCTTTTATAAACCTATCGCTTATATATCTAACAGGTAAAGAGATTAAACGCAATGTTGAAAAAGCCTATGAATACGCAAAGGAAGGGGTGTTGTCAACAGATAGTGGAGCGTGCCTTCATCACCTTGCCCTCATTCATCTACGAGAAAATAAATATTATAATCCTGAAACGGCGCGGCAGTATCTAGTTAAGGCGGCTGAAAAGGGCGAACCTCGCGCTTATTATGAGCTCTACCTTATTCACTCATCAGAGGGGGCGGAGCGCTATGACAAAAACAAGGCGTTAAATTATATCCTCTTAGGGGTAGAGGCAGGGGAAGATAGATGCCAATTCAAACTAGGTGAATTTTCTCTAATTGGGATAAGGGCAAAAAAAGGGGTTATCGGGGTTAAACGGGATATCACCGAAGCTGTGCGCCTACTTACAAAATCAGCAGAACAGGCGAACACGGACGCTATGTTTAAGTTGAGCAGAGTATATGAAGACGCCGCAGACTGCACAAAGGGAAGAGAAAAGGAGCTGTTTACCTCTCTAGCTTTAGAGTACCTCTGCCGTGCTGCTAGGGACAACCACTCTCAAGCGATCTATAACCTTGCCCTCCGCCTTTACAATGGGGATGGGCTTACTCAAGATTACGATCTCGCCTTTAAGCTGTTTGGAGTTGCTGCATCAGACGGTGTTTTGGAGGCTCAATGTATGCTTGGCTGTTGTTACGCTAAGGGCGCAGGCGTTGCTCAAGATGCAGCGAGAGCTGTTGAGATATTTAAGGGTGCAGCAAAGCAAGAGTGCGGTTTAGCTGCTATGGAGTTAGGCAGAAGCTATAGCGCAGAGGGTGGGGTGGAGATGAAGAAGGCTGCTTACTCATGGTATAACAAAGCGTTAAGGTGGGGATGTTTTGACGCCCTCTATCATCTTGCTTGCTGTTATTTCATGGGCGATGGAGTCAAAAAGAATGTTAAAAAAGGGATAAGCGGTCTACTTATATTTGCTGAACGCAAGAGATATGAAGCTGTGGAACTTCTTCTGGAGCATTTTCGAATCCATAAACCTGTAAGCGCTTATTATTGGCTCTTATATTCTGAAGACTTTTGTAGAGAAGAAGACCGTGAGCGCCGACAGCAGTTGAAAGAGGAGCTCATATCTAAACTTACGCAGAAAGGTAGAGAGATTGTTGAGTTTGAGGTATATGACACTCTGGAATATCTAAGACGAAAAGATAGAGTTTTTATCAATAAGGTTAAAAAAGGGTTAAAATAATGAAGGTTCTTGTGCTAGGCTCCGGCGGGAGGGAACATGCTATAGTTTGGAAACTTGCCGCCTCTGAAAAGGTAAGGGAGATATTCGCCGCACCAGGGAATGCAGGCACAGGGCGGGAGCCGAAAACCCGCAATATCCCGATAGATGCTGATAATATAGAAAAACTTCTGGCGTTTGCAAAAGAGAATCTAATAGATTTAACTGTGGTAGGTCCGGAAAAACCGTTGGCAGACGGCATTGTTGATCGCTTTGAAAGTGCAGAATTAAAGATATTTGGTCCTAATAAGGCTGCTGCTCAGATCGAAGCCCGCAAACTCTTTGCTAAAGAGATATTGCAGGCGGCTAATATTCCAACAGCAGAATATAGAGGCTTTTCTAACTTTGATAAGGCAAGAGAGTATATTCTTCATAAAGGGGCGCCTATCGTTATAAAAGCAGATGGGTTGGCAGGAGGCAAAGGGGTTGCAGTTGCACAAACTCTTGAGAGCGCTCTAAAAGCTGCAGAAGATATTTTGGTAAAAAAACTCTTTGGAGATTGTGATCTCTTAGTTGAGGAGCATCTCACAGGGGATGAAATATCATACCTAGCGATAACTGATGGGAAAACTGTTCTTCCGCTCCCAACCGCAGAGGATCATAAGGCTGTTTTTGATGGGGATAAGGGGGCGAATACCGGAGGGATGGGGGCTTTCTCCCCCGCGAATACCCTAACAGATGATGAATACGCTAAATTAACGGATATTGTGATAACCCCAGTGATAAAGGAGCTCGCCCGAAGGGGGATAATCTATAAAGGGGTCTTATACGCAGGGTTGATGACCAGACGGAACTCTGACGGCTCTTTAGATATAAAAGTTTTAGAGTATAACTGCCGTTTAGGAGATCCCGAAACTCAGAGTATTTTGGCCCGCCTTGAAAGCGATATTACGGATATATTTTTAGGGGTTGTAAATAATAGTCTTGAAGAGGTTAAACCTCTCTGGCAAGCAGGAGCATCTGTTTGTGTAGTAATCTCA
>JAISNW010000118.1 GCA_031276055.1 Deferribacteraceae bacterium
GCGTGCATAAGCATAGGGGTAACCTCTTCTACCTCGCCCGCCTCGTAAACGCCTTTTACCACATCTTCAGGCATATAGCGCAAGCCCGTTCCCCCTTTGAGCATAAGGGTGGCGGCTTCATAGGGGCAGCCTTTGGCGGTTAAAACTATCTGAAATCCCATATCATCTATATCTTTATTTAATGAAGCCTCATAGCCGTTGTTAAAACCGAGAAGAGTTACTAAAACCCACGCGGATAGCGCTATCCCTACCGTTGTAAAGGCTGTCCGCAACTTTCTGCGCCGCAGATTTTTTGCCGCTACCTGCATAATATTCATATCTTATCCACCTTCCTAAACACAAAGATATCCATAAGGATCATATTCTTCTTTACAGCCCGCAATGTTGCCCGAAAGTCTGTGTCATCATCGCTAAGTGGGAATTTTATCCCCTTTACTTTGGCGCTTCCCCCCGCCCCGCTTTTAGGATCGTAATCAGAAAAGTCCGATAAGGCGATCCCCTTAAACTGTTCTGCAAACTCTTCAGAGCGCAGATCTTTTGCAAACTTTGAAGAGAGTTTCTGATAATAAAAGTTCTGAACAACTCCATCGGGAGAAAATATTAAAAACACCTGCAGCCCGCCGAATTTGCCTTTCTGGTTTATCCCATGTATATAGCCCGCAATATTGCCGCCTTCAAAGATGGTGTAAACCGTATATGGCACGTCAATAGTTTCATAAGTTCCTTGAAAGCTGTCTCCTAACGCGTTCTCTATCTCTTTTAAGAGATCTTCGCCGCCTTCCCTGCTTATAGATAGATAGGCGGTTTTATAGCCCGTAGAAGCAGGGAAAAACCGCTTTACATCTCGGTCAGGGTCGTTTAGATCGCAGCCTACGGCGGCAAAGGCGTTGTAGGAGAAGATAACGAGGATGATGGATATAATTATCGCTCTCATATACTATATCTTTATATCGTATATGCCGGTGTGGTAGAGCTTGCCTTCCTTAAAAAAGTTGATCTCCAACCTATACTGCCCGCGCATAACAAAATTAATCAACGCCAGATAATTCTGATTGCTCTTATTTACTGAAAAGATTCTATTTTCATCATGATGCCCTTTCATGCTGGGCATGTATGAATAGACGGTTATGCTAAGGTCATTTGTCTTCTTTCCGTCTTTATCTAAGAGTTCAACGCGCAACGTTGCTGGTCCTAATTTAGCTCTCTCGGCAAATTCAAAGATATAGCTGTAATTATCGTCAATCTTAATCTTTCTGCCTAGTTCAATAACACTTGTTTGGGCAAAAGCCGCAACGGCCGCCATGGTAAAGAGAAACACCGCTAAAAGCAATCTCTTCATATCTATCCCTCCCTTATCTATAATAATACGCCTGCGCTGTAATGCGGTTGTCTATACTGGTTTTAGACATCCCCATCGAGCTCATGCTGTCATCAAACATCTGCATATACTCATACATTAATGCAATTTTAAGGTAAGAAGTCAACCTATAGCTTACACTGAAGGCATTTGAAATAGTGGAAATATCGCCCTTTCTTGAAAGGACAAATTGGTATTCAGCCTTATAAGCATCAAAATCAAGCCAGTTTAACCCTATCTTATTGTATGCAGCGTAGCATTCTTCGTCTTCCTGCACCCCTGCAACAAATTCAAAGCGGTATTCTATGCCGTATCCGCCTAAAAATGCAAAATCAAGGTCAGCTAGGTATGTGGAGCGCAAGTCGTGATTAATAAACTTAAAGCCTCTTGTCTGCATTACCTCTCCTGCTAAGATTGAGAGCCCCGCGTTATATTGATCTCTAACTAAAACACCGTGCGAATAGCGCAGTGCAGCAAGGTAATTGCCGTGATATTCCAGCGGCATCCCCGTGGCGCTTGTAAGAGAGAAACGGATATCCCCCGTCTGAAAATCTCTCTGCAGCCCCACCCCCCAATCTCGTTCGTAGCCGTATTCATAAGCTGTAAGGGGCATTAAAAGCTCTGAATGGGCGTCCGTATAAGAAGATAAACCGAAAGCCGTCCTATTATGACCGATCCAGATGTCAGCTGCTGGGGATTTTAATTTCAAAAAGGCGTTATAGAGTTGATATTCTGGTTTATCCTCGTCAACATTATAAGCCAGCCGCGCCTGTAAAGCTATAGAGCCGAACTCCCTTGCAGCAGTGGAGAGTTTTCGTATATAGTCAAAACCGATAGAGTTTTTCTGCATAGGCTCGTATATATTTTCAGAAGAGCGGTAAACCGTTTTCTTCTCAAGCGATGAATACCCCGCCACCCCCTGCGCCTCCCAGAAGAGCAGACTCTCCGCCGCAAAAAGTTTAGAAAATGAAAAAAAGATAATGGCGGCGGTTAAAAACTTTTTCATAAATTCCTTAAAACCTAGTGAGTTAATATACAAGACACTTTAGAATATTTATAAGTTCAATTATTTTTAAGATAGTTTCTCTTGAGCATAAACTCCAACTAGCGGCTATGTCAGAGTTCTTTTGGGTGAAATTTCTTGACAAGACGCCGTAAAGCTATCAATAATGTAGAGGCGCTTGAATTGACTAGAGGTAGATTAAAGGGCATTTATGCGGGTTCAGATTTTTAGATATCTTGCCGTCTCTGTTGTGTTGTATGGGGTTGTATTCAGCTTAGCTTTTTTTACGCCGTCTTTTGATTTCACCCCCCTTGACGAGCCAAAAAAGCATTTTGTCTCTTATGTCAGCCTCACTGCGGGTCTCTTTCTAATTCTAACAGGGCTTTTACTGCTGCTTATTATCAAACGGGTGAAGAGCCATCCGTTCCTACTGTTTCCATTGCGGGTAGTGACGGCTTTTTTGTGCTTAGATGGGCTTATAAGCCTATTCTACTTCACATTCAACCCATTTGCATGGATATTGTTTGTGCTCTCCGCTGCACTTTTCGGTTTAAGCCTATGGAATACATCTCCATAACGGAATATGCCTATCTTCTCTTTACCCGTTGATTTGCAGCAAATATCTGATATGGACGCACCCCGTCTGGGAGTTTCCCTAAATGCAGCTGCATCCATAAAGCGCCGTAATTTTGGATTTTCAGTTTCTTCCTGTTTTTTACCGCTATCAACTCTGACGACAACTTTTCATCCAACGGCAGCTTAGCCGCACCGCGGGTTAAAACCTTTATGGCTTTATCTATATCTGCGCGCTCGGTTAAAAACCATGCGTAAAGGCTATAGGGGAAAGGCTCTTTACTATTAGCGCTTATAACCTTTTCCATAACCTTATAGGTTTCAACGTAATTCTGCTTTTTGTAATAATATGCCGCCAGCATGCACATAGACATCCAGCTTTTGATGAAGGAGTTTTTGAGGTAAGGCAGGGCTTCGTCAAACTTTTTCTGCATATACCTAATAGAGCCGATATTCGCGTTGATCTGCTTTTTTACGAAAAGCTGCCATTTGGAAAAACTATACCCCTTTTTTAATTTGTCAACCGCCAACTCATATCTTTCAGCTTTCAGGTCTTTTTCAACATCCGCCATTAGAGCAGATATCTTTTTCATTATAAATCTGCCCGCGAAAAAGTTTATCCCTACAATAGCGAGCACCCCTATAACTGATGACAAAAGAGCGCTGCCCACAAGCATCCAAGAGAGATAACCGAGCGATAAAGCGGAAATTAGCGCGATTAAGAGTGTAAGCAAAATTTTCTCCTTTGTGTTAAGCGTTTAAGCAATTATCTCTTATTTGTTAAGGTTTTTCAATGGATTTTTATAAACCTTGCTATTGAAGGCAAGTGTTCAAAATGAGTCATCGCCGCTTTCTGGTCTTAAAGAGTTTCTCTCTTCTGTATCTTGGATATCCTTTGCGCCGCTTAATTCTTGTTGAACTGCCGCTGCCGTCAACGGCATGCAATAGAGAAAAATAGGCGTCAAGCCTATCCATATCATTTCTAAGCCAGATTACCTTCACCTCATCGCCGAGCTTTAAGGTTCTATCGCCAAATTTTGGCGGCAGCTCTAATATCCCTTGCATCAATAGATCAAAGAGAAATACCATTGCAGGCTCGCCCGCATTTGAAACAAAAGCAGAATACTCTTTTTCAGGGGTTTTTGATAAAAAGATAAGTTTTTTGAAATGCTGAACATCTCTTTCGGCGTCATCGGCGGCTCTCTCTGTGGAAGATGAGCGCCGCGCTGCGGCTTCTGTTCTGTCTAATCGGACAACCTCGCTATTATTGAATAGATGCTTTTTTAAGAGCCTATGAACATATAGATCAGGATAACGTCTGATAGGACTTGTAAAATGTGTATAGCCGGAAGAAGCTAGTCCAAAGTGGGAGCCCTTCACCCCCTCATACAACGCCTTCTGCATACTTCTGACAAGGGAGCTTTTTAATTGATAAGATAATCGGTGATCTTCAACTATATCAAACCATCTCTGAAAAGTTTTATTGCTGGCTTTTTTGGGGAGCGCTCCAATATCTAAACCTAGAAAATTTGCACTTTTTGCCCACTGGCGGACTTTTTTGTATTCAGGTTCGGGGTGGTTTCTAAAAATCCCCACGGAAGAGCAGCTTGAAAGAGTTTCCGCCGCCGCCTCGTTGGCCTCAATCATAAAAATCTCGATGATGCGCTCGCTTAAACCTGTTTTATGCGGTTGAACCGATAGAATATCCCCCGATTCAGAGAGGTTGAATTTCACTTCA
>JAISNW010000125.1 GCA_031276055.1 Deferribacteraceae bacterium
GGATATAAAAGATCATATCAGGGTTATTGTCTAAGAGTTTCTTTGCCTCCTGAACATGCCCTAATTTTATATTTGAGAGCACTAGAGCGGAAAAAAAGTAACGGGGGAAAGGCTTTTGCTTATCTAAAGCCGTAATAGCCCTAAAATCTCTATTATCCCAGTGAATCTGCGCGTATTTATCGCAGGATGCCTGATAAAAGATTTTCCCATTGATGCATATATCTTTTAAGATATTGAACCCTTCAGCTTTTCCTAAGTTTATTAAACTTATAGAGTATAGAAGTTTAGCCTCTTCCCTAATATTCTGTGAAAGGAGTTTGTTTTCATATAATAGATACTGCTCTACTGTTTCCGTATATTTTTTTTCAAGGAATAGTTTAACTATATGGTTTCTATATGCGATATCTCCTGAAAAGACGGAAGCAAGAGAAGTTGTGACGCCTGCTGAGTAAAGGGCGGAAGGCTCTTCAGTTTGGTAGTTAATGAACTTTTCCGAAATAGGAGCAACGCTCTGCCGCTCTATATAGTTTGTAAAACCAGAGGGAACAGATATATTAAGTTCTGCTTCCCTAAAAACAGGAGCGGCGGAAAAGGTATTGCACAACGCTTTAGTTGATATAATTAAAATAACCGAGATTGTTTTTAATATCCTAGCCATTTTGCCTGCTGTCTCTATACTTTTTCAGCAATTCCGCTGCTTTTAACCTTTTATTGTCAGATATCCCTTTTGTATTGGCGGCTTTGCTCAGATAAGTTAATGCTTCGTGGTATCTGCCGAGCTTAAAATTTTGAACTCCTATTATTATCATCGTTTGATGCAGCTGTTTTGGGGGTATAATTGCGGAGGCGTAAGCCGAAGAGAGATAGTTGAGCGAATATCTTAGCGCAGCATCCCTTAACGTTTCCTCTTTGCAGTCATCATAGAGCCATGCTATCCGCTGCCATGTAAAACCCATAATTAGAGGGGTATTTGATGTGTAACAGAGAGGGGCGCATACTGTCGCAAGGTAATAAGAGTTAAATACACTGTTTATATCTTGCTGGAAGGAGAACTTCATCTGATACTTATAAGGTGAGATCTTTTCTTCAAAGATGCTCCTAGTGTAGTAAGCTAAAGTGAAGTATTCCTCTAACGCACTGAACCAGCAGTTAGGGCAGGTTAATACTTCATAGTGCATCGGATCAACCTGCTCGTAATGCATTCTAAAATCATCATCTACTGATCGAAGCGTCAGATCTTTATCTCTTATAGACGCTGCTATAAACTTCTTTTTACAGATAGGGCAGGTGTGGTATCTGTCATATAAGAGTTTGCATTTGCGGTTAATCCCCATCTCATATGCTTTATGTCCGTCTGGGAATAAGATATGGGAGCGGTAGCCATCAGTTGTCAGTTTATCTGCAAAAAAAGATTCATAGTAGCCGTATAAGATGTCTAAGCGATCACAGGCGGTCTCTAAGATGCGAAACGTTGTTTCAGGTTCATTGGAGAAAAATTTATAGGCATCGCTGTTGAGAACTAGGATGAGAGCATCTTCACCAGCTACGGCAGTAACCTTTCCTAATATAGATTCTCCAAAGTAATTCCCCGCTGCAAGCTCACCTAATAAAAATTCTTCAGCAGTTCCATAGTTGAAATAGAGGCGGGCTTTTCCACCGAGGATGAAGTAGAGGTTTTGAGCTTTACCCTTAGAGAGAGTTTCCCCTTTTTTATATGAAAAAAGACACTCTCCGTTGGGGTTATTGAGGTTAAAAATATACTCTTTCGGGGGAGGCTGTGGGGGAATGCCGAGTATTTCCGCATGTTTTGCACATTCAGAAGTTACGATATTCAACCTGTCAAAAAGAGTCTCCATTATAAAAAGTGTAATATCAGGCTCTGCTGAAAATATCTGTCTAGCATTCATTCTATCTATAATTAATATCGCTGTAGGGCTCTCAGCAACTACTGTTGCAGCATACTTGCTCCCTAAAAAAAGAGACATTTCGCCAAAAAAAGCGCCTGTTTTTAATATATCGAGCTGTTTTTCAGTGGGAAGGCTATAGTTTTTATATACCCCTGCTTCGCCTTTTAAGACTAAAAACATCTTATCGGCGGCTTCTCCCTCCTCTGCAATTAGATCTTTGGGGGCAAACTGCGCCAATTTTGCTATTTTGATGAGTTTATCTATATCATTCATAAATAATTCACTTTAGAGAAAATTTCGGCGATGAAAGAGCGCCTTGCAGAGAAAATGGGGTAGGCGAGCCCGCTAGAACAACCTCTCCGCTTAAATTCAGTCGGGAAAGAGCTATATTTGAGAGATCAAGACGAATCTGCCCTTCAAGTGTAATAGGGAAGTCCCCTTCAGATGAGAAGTTTTGAACTATAAGATTGTTATTTGAGATAATGCCGCTAGCCTTTAAGTTATTCCCCGTTATCTGCATAAATGGCGTCTGAAAAGCAAAGCGGCCAGTTGAGGCATCCCATGAACCGCTTTTAGACGCATATTCATAGATTAAATTTATTTTAAGGTCACCAGTTGCAGAATGTCCTGCAATTTTTGCTATCCTCCCAACATTTACTTCAGCTATAGTATTTACAGCTTTTTTTGTGTTCTGCGCTGAAACAGCTAGAAACCCATTCTCCATGGAGGCGGAGGCTTTATAGTTAATTAAAGAGAGGGGGGAGTAGGCAAGGTGTATATCCCCCAGATTAAATACAGCATCATTAAGATGCACCTCTGCCTCTTCAACAACAGCGGAAAATAACCCAACTCTTAACTTTTTATAATAAACAGGGATTTTGTAACTATTTATAAGGGTGTTAACCCCCTTTTCAGCAGCTTGATTAAAAGGGAAAAAAAACGTTAAAGATATTAAAAAGAGAACTATAAACAGCAGCATGCAGATGACAGCTTTCTTCACTGTTCAACCCTCACAATATCCCAGAGGGCGTCAATTCTCTTAGGGTTATCAAAGCGTTTGTTGATTAAAAGGGATTTTACTTGAACATTGCCGTAGCTTTCAAACTCTTTCAGCAGCTTTACAAACTCATTATATACAAGATTTTCCGTCTTAAACGATATCTGTTCCTGCCGCAATGTTGTGTTTATTATCTTAATATTGGTAAATTTTCCCCCTCCAGAAAGTTGTCCGCTTAAACTCTGCACATATGTTAAAAGCCCCATAGACAAGCTCTTAGTCTGAGCATTTTCAACCTTTGCTAAGCGGGTTTTAATATTGCTGATCCGTTCTTTCAACTGTTCAGAGCGGTTATTGGCGGCTAATGCAGCCTCCTCAAAGAGAGCAAAAGTTCCATAAAAGATAAAAAACGCTGCCAAGATTGCAAAAAGAATAGTCATGAAACGTTGGCGAAAATGAAAATCTTTAAGCAACGTCCGATATTTTTCCATATAAATATTCATGGAGTATACCTAACAGTAAAAGATACCTTATCTCCGCTTTGACGCGTATCCTCAAGGTTTATCTGTTTTTGTAGAGTTTTTTCTAGATTTTTTGCCATAGCATCCACCGCTGCGAAATTTTGAGCCTTCCCTTCTATACGAATAGATCTATCATTTATGGAAAAAGTTTCATAAACAACATCTGTTCCCGCCGCAAGAGCAGTTGCAGCTAAAATGTTCAGTGGAGAAAGGGTAGGGGAGTTCTGGTTAGCTGTCGCTTTCAACAAAGCTCCATATGGATCATTTTCCCCTGCTACCCCTGCGGCAAGATAAAGTTCGGCGATCTCTTCTGAAAGCGCCCGCTCCTGCCTTTTGGCGCCCGCTAATGTAAATATATTGCCCCCTAAAAATAAAAGAAATGAAGCCGCAAGGGCGGCAACCGGCTTATAATAGCCTTCTATGGCTGATTTAGCCCTTTTAATAATGGGAATATCAAGATCGCATTTTAGAGCTTTAAGCGAATAAAGGCAATCATCTATAGCTGCGGCGTTATCTGCTGTTGGAATAATCGTGAGCGAATCATCTTTAACAGAGTAATACCTTCCGCCCGAGCTAAATATAAAATCATTATAATTTTTAGAGAGTTCACAAAAGGCGGTTGATATGCGTTTTGCCTTATTAAGAAACTCTTGCAGGCGGGTTATATGTTCTATAAACACTTTTTTATATATAAGAGCGGTATATATCCCTTTATTTTCGAATAGTATGAACCCGTCTAATATATCCATCGGGAAGTGGGCTGATAGATAATTTTCAGCTACTGCCGATACTTTTTTCCTTTTTACGTTCAGTTTGCCTATCCTTGTATAAAAAAAGTATTCATCCGATATAAGAACGTGATAATCTCCAACTAGATTAGGGGATATTGGAATATTTCTGCGCAACCCCTCTTCACCTAAGTTATATATGAGCCCATCTCT
>JAISNW010000196.1 GCA_031276055.1 Deferribacteraceae bacterium
CCGCTGAAGAGACCCGCCACCCTTGAGAGCGCCCCTGCTTTATTCTCTATTGTTATGGTTATTATATGCTTCATAATGAGGTTTCTCCCAAGCAGCATCTAACTGAAGATCATCTTATCAAGCCCGGCGCCCGCAGGCACCATAGGGAATACATTTTCTTCCCTATCGCAGCAAAAATCCATAACCACGGGCTTATCTTTCACCTTCAGAGCCTCTCGGAGGACCGGCTTTACATCATCGGGTTTTTCCGCCAGTAAACCTATGCAGCCGAACGCCTCCGCCAACTTCACAAAATCAGGTTGAAACTCCATACAGGTATGGGAATAACGTTTGTTGAAAAAGAGCTGCTGCCATTGGCGCACCATCCCTAAAAAGCGGTTGTTCAAGATGGCAACCTTTATCCCCAATCTATGCTGGGCGGCGGTTGCAAGCTCTTGAATATTCATTAAGATAGAATCGTCCCCCGCTATGTCAAAAACTTCACGATCAGCTAGAGCGATCTTCGCCCCTATGGCAGCGGGCAGCCCAAACCCCATCGTTCCCAAACCGCCGGAAGAGATGAACTGGTTAGGGTATTTGAACTTATAATACTGTGCAGACCACATCTGGTTCTGCCCCACCTCTGTGGTGATAATAGCCTCTCCTTTGGTGAGCTTGAATATTTCATGCACTACAAACTGCGGTTTAATCACCTTGTCGGACTTTTCATAGGTAAACGGTTTTTCCCTCCCCCACTTGGCGATCTGCTTTAACCAGTCTGCACGCGCTTTTTCGTTCTTTTCCGCCTTAAATACAGAGATATATTTTAACAGCTGTTCTAAAACCACCTTCGCATCCCCAACTATTGGTGTGTTGACGGGAATATTTTTACTTATGGATGATGGGTCTATATCTATATGCGCTTTCACCGCGCCTGCGGCAAATTGGGCGAAATCACCTGTGGAGCGGTCTGAAAAGCGAGTGCCTATAGCCATTAGATAATCGGCGTTAATTGTGGACATATTCGCCGCATATGCGCCGTGCATCCCTAGCCAGCCCGCAAATAATGGGTGGTCGTGGGGGATGCACCCTAGCCCCATAAAGGTAGAGAGCACCGGTATACCGGTCGCTTCTGCAAATTTAATCAGATATTCAGAAGCGCCCGCCGAACGCACCCCGCCGCCTGCTATAATGATCGGCTTTTTTGCGCTGTCTAAAGCGGATAGCAGCTTTTTGATCTGCATTGGATGCCCTTCATAGTTAGGTTGATAACCAGCTAGCTGCGCCTCGCCGTTTCCCACCCCTTCAGCTTTAGCTATAGACGTATTCAACATATTTTTAGGAAGGTCAATTACGACAGGACCAGGTCTGCCGCTTTTGGCGATATGAAACGCCTCTCTAACAACCGCGGAGAGCTCTCCAGAATCTTTTACAAGGTAGCTGTGCTTTACTATAGGGCGGGTTATCCCTATAGTATCCGCCTCTTGAAAGGCGTCAGTGCCGATTAATTCGCTCGCCACCTGCCCTGTAAGCACCACCAGAGGAATAGAATCCATATAGGCGTCTGCAATCCCTGTAACAAGGTTGGTAGCGCCTGGACCTGATGTGCCCATGCAAACCCCGACCTTTCCTGAGGCTTTAGCATACCCCTCCGCCGCATGAACCCCCCCTTGCTCGTGCCTAGGAAGGATATGTCGGATATCTGAATCAAAAAGCCTATCATATAGCCCTAAAAGCACCCCGCCTGGATAGCCGAATATGGTGTCGGCTCCTTCCCTTTTGAGAGATGCTATAAGGATGTCTGCACCGTTCATCTGTTGTCCTTAATAATCTTAAAGAATTTGGAATCTGTTCCTATAACTATCTTCATAGGCTTTTTGTTCTCCTTATAAAAGTTTATAAGGGTATTATACTCATAAAAAGCGGGGTCTATATTAAAAGCGCGGGCATATATCTGTATCGCCTTTGCATCAGCCTCCCCTTTTATGATCTGTGCGTTCTTTTCAGCCTCAGCAACTATAACCGCTGCATCCATATCTGTTTTGGCGCGAATCTTCTGCGCCTCCTCCTGCCCTTCGGAGCGGTACTGTTTTGCGATCCGCTCCCGCTCGGTTATCATGCGGGCAAAGATATTCTTCTCGTTCTCTTTGGGGAGATCTGCTTTTTTTATGCGGATGTCAACGATCTCCACTCCAAACTCTTCCACCTTTTCACGGGCAACGGCGGTGACGTCATCCATAATCTTACGGCGGCTCTCGTTGATGATCTCAATGAGATCGTGTTTTGCAAGCTCCACCCTAAGCCCTGCATAGATGGCATCGTCAATGCGCTGGGTGGCGCCTCGCTCGTCAGTCATGGCAAGGCGGAGCTTTAGAGGGTCTTTCACCCTCCATACACAGTAGTTGTCTATCAAGATAGACTTTTTATCTTTTGTAATAACTTGAGACGATTTCGATGTGTAATACATCAGCCGTTTGGTGATAGAGCTTTTAGCTTCCATAAAGGGCATCATAAGGTGCAGCCCCGCTTCGTCCACCACCCGAACAGGTTTTCCCAAACGGGTGATTATTACCGTTTCAGTGTTATCAACAGTATAAAGCGACATTAGAGCAACAATTAAAACTACCGCCGCGGAGATTATCAGAGTTTTCATATCTATTTTTCCTCCAAAACAGAAGGCAGCCCTGTAAGCCCTGTAAAAAGATTTACTTTGCCTGATTTATCGTCAATAACAATTATCTCGGAGGTGTTTACTATATTTGCCAGCGCCTCAAGATACATTCTGCGGCGGGTGATGTCGGGAGTGCGCTTGTAGCTGTCATATATCTGGGTAAAGCGGGATGCATCCCCTTCGGCTCTGCTTAAAACAACCGCACTATAGCTTTCAGCCTCTAAAAGGATGGTAGCCGCTTGCGCCCTTGCCATGGGCATCTTCTGGTTGGCATAGGCTTCAGCTTCGTTTACATAGCGGTTTCTATCCTCCCTAGCGCTTGCCACATCCCTAAAGGCGTTCATAACCTCAGATGGGGGTTCAATATCTTGCAGCTCCACCGCCACTATCTGCACACCTGCTTTATAGTTGTCTAGGATGCTTTGAATTAGCTGCCTAGTTTCTTCCTGAACCTGCTCTTTACCTATGGTGAGCAGATCATCGATCTTCGCCTTGCCCGCAATCTCTCTGATGCTAGCCTCCCCTGCAAGTTGTATAGTAGTGGTGACCCCTTGAAGATTATAGAGGTATTGAACAATATCTTTAATCCGATATTGAATTATAAAGTCTATACTAACAATATTTTCATCCCCAGTGAGCATTAAAGGCTCATTAGAGATATAGTCGGCTGCAGCGAAAGGGGAGTTGTATCTCGGCTCTTCCTCAACATAGCCTATAGATAAACGGTGCACCTCTGTGACTTTGGCAAAGGTAACGGTATCTATCGGATAAGGGAGCTTAAAGTGCGGACCTGAACCCACCACTGTTATAATCTTACCGAACCGCTTCAGCACCGCCTGTTCTGTCGGCGCAACGATGTAGAATGTGCTCTTGCCCACGAATATTAGAACTATTATAAGCGCTGCAATTCCAACTCCGCTAAAGGCGAACTTAGGGCTAGAACCCCATACCTTCTTTACCTTATGTTTTTTTGAATTTTTTGGCTTTTCCTCGTCTATATCTAAGTCATCATCGTAACCTATCATCTAAGCTGAGCCTCCCTA
Source organism: Deferribacteraceae bacterium (assembly GCA_031276055.1). GTDB lineage: Bacteria > Chrysiogenota > Deferribacteres > Deferribacterales > JAISNW01 > JAISNW01. Next base: position 3,694 of record JAISNW010000196.1, read on the forward strand.
ATGTGCAACATTGCCTGTTAAAATTGTAGAATTCACGCATAATAAATTATAAAGATGAGATAAGCAAGAAAAATCCCGCTAAATCCCTTTTAAGTCTATTTAGAGTAAAAAATTTTTTAATTCTGTTGATTATTGATTATAACTTTGTATACTTATAATGATAGGGGAGAGATGAACTTAAAAGTTGAAAAATCTGAACTAGCGGGTGTTGTAGTCGTTCCATCCTCAAAATCCCAGACGATGCGCTCCATCGTATTTGCGTCTTTAGCTAAAGGGCTTAGCCGCATAAGTGGTGTTCTGCCCTCTCCTGATACAGATAGGATGATATATGCAGCCTACTCTTTTGGAGCAAGGATAAACCGCGACGGCAACGATCTTTTAGTTAATGGGGTTGCGGGCGCTCCCAAATTCACAGGGGATGTGCTGGATGTAGGCAACTCAGGTCAGGTCCTCCGCTTTTGCGCCGCTCTTGCCGCCCTCTCTCCAAAATATACCATATTTACAGGGGATCGCTCTATAAAGACTTTGCGCCCGATGCAGCCTCTTTTAGAGGGG
>JAISNW010000005.1 GCA_031276055.1 Deferribacteraceae bacterium
GCGCTCTTCTCAGCTCTCTTACAGAACCAGACCGCACTCATAACAGCACCCCAGCCTGAAAAGAGGTTCGTGATCTGATAAACGCTCTAGTCAGCCCAGATTTTGACGTTGTCTCTAAACATTTCCATATATTTTTTGAGGCGGCGGGCGATAACTTCACAATAGGGCTTAGGGCGAAGAGCCCTGCTATTGCTAAAAGCGTTAGCGAGCTAACCGCCGAGGGCTCAAAATATATTGAAAAAGTCAAATTCTCCAACGACAAAGGCGATATTAATACTCTGGAATTCTCCAATATAACTGAAGGGAGTTTGACTTTTAGCTGTGAACAGTAAGAAACTCCCTCTCAGCCTTTTAATCGTGCTGTTTGCAGGCAGTTTAGCCGCTTATATAATATTCCCCCACACAATAAAAACAGATATGCTCTCACTATTGCCTGCCGTCAACGCTCAGACAGATAAGGCGTTCTCCCATATCTCAAAACTTTCAATGGGGCGGGTGAATGTGTTGATAGGTTCTGCTGAACCTGAACTCTTAGAAAGCGCAGTGAACTACTTTAAGAGCCTTATCCCATTTGAAACAGAGGAGTATGACTATAACCGCCTCCTTGAATACCTCTCTTGCTATAACTACCGCCTCCTTTCAGATGAAGATAGAGCCCTGCTAAAGCTGGGCAAGAAAGGAGCTTTAGCGGAGAGGGCGTTGGCTATGATATATTCCCCGATCGGTATAACCTTCCTCCCTCTTGATAAAGACCCAATGAACTTCTTTGTCAACTACCTATTAAGCCTTAACTTTACCGCTTCTGCCTTTCAGCTTAGCGGCGGCTCTCTGACAACCGAGTTTGAAGGGGTTGGCTATATCTATCTCCCGCTTGATCTATTAAAAGACTACACATTTTCTTCAACAGAACTCTTGCACGCTCTGAATAAGGTGGAAGAGGCTAAAACGTTGACATTATCAGCATATCCAAAGTTAAAGATTAATATATCAGGGATTCCCCTTCACAGTGCATATACAAGCTCTGCCAGTGCAAAGGAGGGGGTGGCGATAACTATCTTCTCCTTCTTGATCATCTTAGCAATCTCTATATTTGTCTTGCGCAGCCTTATGGTATTCCCCCTTAGCTTTACTGTCATCGCTTTAGCGTTTGCTGCAGCTTTTTTTCTTACATCTGCTCTTTTCGGCGAGATTCACGTGCTCACCCTCCTTTTCGGCGCTAGCCTTATAGGTTTATCGATAGATTATATCTTGCACTTTATAGTTGAATTTAATAGTAAAGATTCGGCGTCTGAGGCTATAGCAACTGTCCGTTCAGCTATTATATCAAGTTTTTTCACCAGCGCTGCGGGCTTTGCAGTCATCTTTGTTTCGGCGCTCCCACTGCTTAAACAGATGGCATTTTTTTCTATGGTAGGGCTGCTCTCTGTATTCCTAGCAGTTTTATCTATATACCCTCTTATCTATTCAAAGGTAAAAAGAGAAAAAAAGCCGTTTTCAAGCTATTCAATAAACAACTTTTTATTAAAATTGACAGATATTTGGCGGGGGCGTCTTATCGCTTTTTTCACACGCGGCCGCCTTAAACCGCTAGTAGTATTGCCGCTAATCACCTTAGGGATATGCGGCCTGCAAAAAAATAACAGTTTGCACGATATTTACACACCCGATAGAAAACTTCTTGAGGCGGAGGTATTTTTCAGCCGCGTTATTGGGGTGCAGAGTAGACCTGCTTTTATCTTTGTTGCAGGCGCGCATAGCGAGTCAGCCCTTCAGAGAGAGGAAGAGCTGCGCCCAATTCTTGAGCAGCTGAAGGCAAATGGAGGTATAAGCGGATATAGGGCTGTTTCGCAGATTATCCCATCTCTTAAAAGACAAAGAGAGGATTACGCCTTTATCGCTCAACTTTTGCCCGGTGAGGTTGAAATTCTCCAATCTGCGCTGCAATTTGATGCTGCTGTTACAGAGCGGATTATGACGTATTTTAACGAGCAAGCTGAAAGATATATCTACCCAAAAGATATTGCCTTGCTGGACTCTCTCATTCTTGAGGGGGAAGGAACAATAATCTCTTTAGAAGGGGTAGTGGATTGGGAGAGGTTAAAGGCTCTGGAAAATGAAGTCTACTTCCTTATAGATAGGGTGGGCGGGTTAAATGCTATGCTGGAGAAGTATTGGTCAAACGCTATTTTAATAAATTTAGCGGCATTTCTAGCGGTCAGCATATTTCTCGCCTTGCGGTATAGGGTTAGAAAAGCCGCCTATATAATCCTTCCGCCGACAATCGCTATAATAACTCTGCTTGCTCTCTTCGGTTATATTGGAGTGAACCTCTCCTTTTTTCATATTGCAGCCATCTTTTTGGTGCTGGCATTTGGGATAGACTATGCAATCTTTCAAGCAGAAGATATTCAAAGCGATACGGCAGGCATTGCAGTGCTCTATTCATGTATAACCACCCTCTCATCCTTTGGAATGCTCGCTTTTACCAGTTTTGAGATAGCTAGAGCGTTCGGGGCGACGCTCTTTATCGGCGTCTTGCTGGCATACTTATTCTCCCCCCTTGCAACCCTTGCAAAAAGGCAATGATAATTAACAGGAGCTGTTGATAAAGATGAACTGAATTCAGTCCTACGCTTGAACTTCGCTTTTATAAAACTCGAGGAAGGGGGAGCTTGCTCCCCCTTTTCTAAAAAAATCTACTTTTTGGCGCTTACTTTTTCAGTAATCGCCTTTTCCAACTCAGCAACTGCTGCGCTGGAGATAGTAATAGAGCGGGTGAGGCTTTCCCTTGCTAATGAAGGGTTATGAAAACCGTCAGAGTTTTCCGCTGTCCAGTATTCCCAAAGGATATGTGCTTGGGTATGGGAAGTTTGGGCGGCTTTAACATCTATTCCAAGATTCTTTGCCTCGCGAATTCTATCTATTAAGGTTGAGAGCCAGAATTCTGCCTTTCTCATGCGCCCTTTTGTATAGGCTTTAATGGAATCCATCGTGTAGATTGCCTGCTCTTCGCTCCACTTATCGTGGCAACCGGATTTAAGACAGGTATCTTTAGCGATAAATCTAGGGGATTTTGCCATATGAGAGGTATAGAGTTTGTTCTTGCCTTTCATAACAGGCTGCATGTGGCACTCGTCGCAATCTATCCCTAATTTTGAGTGTGTGCTTTCATAATAGGTTTCAAATTCAGGGTGCTGCGCTTTCCATAGGGTTGCCCCATCAAATAAGTTCTTAAAGTCGCCGAAGTTTATCTTCTTGAAGTAGTAATCATATAGGTGCAGAGAATCTTGCAGAGGAAATACATTCGTTCTGCGGTCTGCAAAGGTAACAGGCTGCCCTGTGGCAAGGTCTGTGCCTGGGTTGCAGTTATATTCAACATGGCACTGGGCGCACATGAGGCGGCTGTCTGCTTTTTCTAAGATGGCTATCTTGCGGTCATACCCCCTTAACCCCATAGTGATAACCTTAATCTTAGTTCTTTTAGGGTCTTTATGCCATGCACTGTCGCCTTTAGGATCGCTCAACGCATCTATTAGGGCGTCTCTAATAATCCTGGGCTGCGCGCTGTGGGGATCGTGGCAGAAATAGCAATTGAGAGCGTAATTTGTGCTCTTTGCAAATTCCACTACATTTGATGTTCTATCCCATTTAGCGCCTTTACCAGGGTCTCCCATATAAGCCCAATCAAGGATATGATCCGCCGTTTTGCAAGAGATGCATATAGGGTTGGCGGCAGTGGCTGTCTGCGGAAGGAAGGCCTTCTGCCCCTTCTCGTTAGGATACTTATCTTCTATAATATCCCAGACTTTACCTGTTTCCAAAACGTATTCCCACCCATTTTTAGGTTGGAAACGTCCGCCGAAGGCGCGATCCACCACATATTGATCTAGCAGCATCATAACGTGGGGGCGGGTTAAGGCATGTTCTTTTGTGAAACCGTGCGGCGCCATTAACTTATCCCACCATACAGGAATGCGGTTGGTCGGCTGGGATTTTTCATCTCTAGCAGGGCGGTGGTAGCTTGTTTGCATAAAGGTGTTCATCTGATCGGTGTGGCAAGTTCCACACGCCTCCCAAGATAGATCTGTGACAGGTCTTATAGACGCATCCTCCGAGTGTTTCGCTAAATCTGTATGGCATGATATACAGTTGACAGCCTTATGCATATTTTGCGCATGCAAGGCTTGAATCGGCTCGTGGCACTCGTAACAGCCGGAAACCTGAACCTCCTTTTGAGCCTTTGCTATCGCCGTGGAAGACTTTGTGGGGGTTTTAGCAAAGCACAACATTGGAAGGAGAGTAATCACTGCAAATAGGGTTACTATCTTTCTCATCTCGTTCCTCCTAACACTATTTCTGTAACGATAGCACATTATTAGCCGTTTACATCTGCAAAAATTATAAAATCCCTATTTAGAATCTTTACAAAACTTTAACAGATTTTACCTTTAATATTCACCCAGCCTGCACTATCCTAGATAGCAGCGAAAGGTTGAAAAATAAGATAGATGGCAGTAATTAAGTAAAGGGGAACAAAGATGAGAAAAGGTGTTTTATTTTCGTTTCTAATTTTATTTGTTTTGACCGCGTGGACAGCTTTTTCAGGCCCCCACTCGGTTGAGATGGAGGGCAGAGAGTGCATATCGTGCCATTCAGATGGGGATATGGTGTCAAAACCCTCTGTAGTTAAAGACTATATGGCAAGCAAGCACAACTATGTAGGCGTCGCCTGCGGGAATTGCCACGGCGATGAGGCGGATTTTAAGCTAAAAC
>JAISNW010000008.1 GCA_031276055.1 Deferribacteraceae bacterium
GTGCCTACATCAGGCGCTAATTTGCGTAGATTAAAGATTCCTGCTCCGCACATCCACTCATGGAAGTGGGCGAGGAATTTCGGTTTTTTAGAATGTTTTCTAAGTTCTTGACAGATAACCGAGATCACCTCCCCGCAAGCTGTGCTGAAGAGAACAGGTTCTACATAATCCCACCCTCCAGAAAGGGAGTCCACTCCATAACCGTTCCAGAGTTCATATAAAACCTGCCCTTCATTATAGCGATCCTTAAATTTAACAAGGATAGCCTTAGGATTTCCCGGTATATTCCACCTACCAAAGCGGCAAAGCATATTCACAGCTCCGATGGCGGGTTTTATAACATTCCAGCACTCTTCGTCGGTTTCAATAAAGTCGGAGTTATTGCCTAAATCAGGTCCTAAAAGGTAGTAGTTATCGCCGAAGTGCTCTACCACTTCCAGCACTTTGCTGCTCACAACAGCGTATATGCCGCCGACTTTGTTGCAAACTTCCCAGCTGACTTCAAAGAGAGTTGTGCCCGATAGATTGTGATGATGATGTCTGAGGTGTTTTTCCATAGATAAAAGATACTCCAAGTATAACTTTGTTGCTAATTTTGCATCAAAATCAGCTCAACAATATTAAATACCACAAAAACAGCATTAATCTCAAGCATTTATTTTGATTCAAGAACATTTTACATATGGCAATACATCTAAGTTATACCTGAAGAGCTTTTACAGGAACGGTGCGGCTCGCTCTAATTGCAGGGTAGAGCCCTGCAGCCACCCCCGCCGTGATAGAGGCAAAAAGCCCTATAAATGCGGCGGAAGCAGATAAAACAAATGGGAGCTCTGCAAAGTATGAGATTATTATAGAGATGACGCTTCCGATAAAGATGCCGAAAACTCCCCCTAAAATTCCGATATAGCCGGATTCAAATAAAAATTGGAATAGAATATCGCTCCTTGTAGCGCCGATAGCCCGTTTTATTCCGATCTCAACTATGCGCTGGTTCACAATGAGGAGCATCAGGGAGAATATCCCCACAGAACCTATAATAAACGCCAGCACAGCAGATGCACTCCCAAGCGAAGAGGCAAGGCGGATGAGGGTGCGCGATGTCTCTTCCTCGTTTACAGGGTTGATTAGGTCAAAATCATTCGGCTCGCCTTGAGGAATCTTATGCTGAAGACGTAAGATTCTAGAGACGTCTGCGGAGATGCTGTCAAAATCTTCCCACTCGCGCATCTGAATAGCTATCTCATTAAGGTAATTCTGGTTATAAACCCTCGTTTCTGCTGTGGTCACGGGGATATACACAATTGTGTCGCGGTCGTTGCCGCCGGAATCGACCCCTTTCTCCTCAAAAACTCCGGTGACTACAAAAGAGGTCGAGCCTAAGTATATAGTTTTGCCTATAGCTGTTTCATTGCCAAAAAGGGTGCGGTAAACGTTGCTGCCGAGAATTGCCGACTTTTCTCTAAGGCGCATCTCATCGTCAGTGAAAGGCTGCCCTTCAGCAATGGTAAGCCCGCGCAGGTCAAAATAGACATTGTCGACGCCTAGAACGCTTACAGAGCTCATAGTATTATTCAGATATTTGATCCCCCTCGTTCCTCTTATGCAGGCAGAGGCTTTCAGCACATTCTGCACAAGGAGGATCGCCTCTAAATCTTCATACTTCATCGTTTTAATACGTTCTCTGCGCATCATGCGCCCCGCTATTCTAGGCGGGCGGGCAAATATGGTGACTACCTTATCGCCGATCTCTTTTATATCTTCTGCCACCTGCGTATTTAGAGCTAAAGAAACATTCTGCACTATAACAAGCGCCATAGCCCCTAGTAAGATTCCTATAACCGCAATCATTGTGCGGAGTCTATAAGCGGATAAGACCGCCTGAACCTGCAAAAAGATCATCGAAAAACGTTTCATATGCGGCTTCCCTCAACCTTTCTGGTTTTTCTCCTCTTATCAGGGAAAACCCCTATCCCTCTAGGCTCTTCAAAGCCCATATCTTGCATGAGCAGCTTAAAAGATGCTTCCCAGCTAGGCATGGTTATTCCAAAAACTCTGTTCAACTTGCGGTTGTCCAGCACCGAATACCTAGGCCGCTGCGCATTCATAGGGTATTCTCCAGTGGATACAGGGTATATTGTAATCCGTTTAGAATACTTTGTTTCATAGTATTTAGCGATAGCGACTGCAAACTCATACCATGTGCAGCTTCCGCCGCACGACATATTGTAAAAACCGCTTGAATTAGAATCATAAGCTGTCTTTTGAGAGAGGGCTATCCCCACCCCTTCCGCCAAGAAACGGCACCATGTAGGAGCGCCTTGTTGATCGTTTAAGATGCTTATCTCTGAACTATTTTTACACATCTCCAGCATAGTTGAAAGGAAGTTCCGCCCCCTAGAACCGTAAACCCAACTTGTTCTAAAGATAAGGTGCTTTACGCCGGAGGCTGTTATAGCGTTATCCCCCATAACCTTGCTCTTTGCATATATTGATAAGGGGTTGAACGGGTCTTCTTCTGTGTAGGGAGCGCCTTTTGCGCCGTCATAGGCAAAATCGGTGGAGAAGTGCACTAGAAGACCG
>JAISNW010000079.1 GCA_031276055.1 Deferribacteraceae bacterium
CTTCCGATCTTGAAGGAGATTAACCGCTACAGCTGAAAAAAGCCCACCCATAGCGCTATATAAAACTATAACCCCTGCACCTAGAAAAACCCCGTATATTTTAGGCAACCCTGATATTACTTGCAATATCCATGATATTGCAAGCAGCTGCCCGCCTAATATAGCAAGCGTTCCCACCCCCATGAGCAGAGAGATGAAACCGCGAAATGCCTTTGAATAACGAAATTCAAGGTAATCTCCTAAGGTGAGAAACCCCCTCTCTTTTGCTATGCGGTATATCCTAGGTCCCACCCAAAAGGCGAGGAATATAGAACCAAGCCCGCTAGCCCCTATCCACCACCAAGCGGATACCCCATATTTATAGGCAAGCCCTGCTAGCCCAATTGTTGAACCCGCTCCTATATTGCTTGCCAAAAGGGTAGAAAACAAGAGCTTTGTATTTAGAGATCTGCGTGCTACAAAAAAATCTTTAGCATCAGTTACTTTACTGCGTCGTGTAAAAAGATAGCCCACCAATACCATGATAAGTGAGTAGAGTATTATAACCAAAACGTATCTGTTCATTGGAAATTCCTACTTTATTAATGTATTAAAAGCAAGAGAAATAAGTTGGTTTGATGATTTTGTAAATTGCAATCTAAAACAGAGAGGGGAGATTTAAGAGAGCCTTGTGCCTTTTTTCATCACCAATACCTCGTGGCATAGGGAGTGCACTAAATTTAAGTCGTGGCTGATAAATATATACGACAGCAGACGCCTCTCCTGTAAATCTTTAAGAAGTTCTGTAATCTGAAATTGAACATTTCTATCAAGAGATGATGTAGGTTCATCAAATATAATTACCTCCGGTTTTTGGATTAACGCCCTTGCTATAGCTATCCGCTGGCGCTGTCCGCCGGAAAACTCATGCGGGTAGCGCTCTAATATACCGCTTTCAAGTCCAACATCTAAGAGGGCTTGACCAGCGGCAAGAGATATAATTCTTTTATCCCGCTCACCGCGGGCGATAAGCCCTTCGGCAACTATCATGCGTACAGTCATTCTCGGATTTAAGCTGCCGTAAGGGTCTTGAAAGACCATCTGTAAATACCTTCGCTCTCTGAGCAAGTCGTCTGGGGGAAGTTTTAAGAACTCTTTTCCTCTAAAGAAAACCTTCCCTGTTGAAGGGATAAGACGCACTATTGCAAGGGCGGCGGAGGTTTTTCCTGAACCTGAATCCCCCACTATCCCTAAACTATTCCCCTTCGCAAGTGTAAATGAGAGATTATTTACAGCTGTAAAATCTTTATAGCGGACAGTAAGCCCCTGAACTTTAAGGGCTGTTTCGCCGCCAACTTCTTTATTAACTGTCGGCGTTGTTCTAATTGTGGAAAAAAGCTCTTTGGTGTATTCATGCTTAGGGTTTGTCCATATCTCTTCTACGGCTGCACTCTCTGCAACAACTCCATTCTTAACTACAACAACCCTCTCTGCATAATTTTTGACTATTTCAAGATCATGCGTTATCAAAAGCAGCGACATATTAAAACGATCTTTAAGCGATCTCAATAATTCCAATATCTGTTTCTGAATAGCCGCATCAAGGGCTGTTGTAGGTTCATCAGCTATCAATAATTTCGGGCTGCAAGATAGCGCCGCCGCAATCATCACCCTCTGCCGCTCTCCTCCCGAAAAGGTATGGGGGAGGTCTTTTAACCTCTTTTCAGGCTCTCTTATCCCCACAAGGTTTAAGAGTTCAATACATTTAGCCTTTGCAGCTGCCTTTGAAATGCCGTCAACATAAACCAACCTTTCGGTAATCTGCTTTTCAATATTATGGAGCGGGTTAAGAGACGCCATAGGTTCTTGAAATATATAGGCAATATCTTTCCCCCTAATATTTCGAATAGATCGCTCGTCTGATAAGTTCAACAACTTTCCGCAAAAAACAACTGAACCCTCTTCTACTACAGCGCCATGATATTTCATCAGCCCAGTTAGGCAGAGGGCGCATACCGATTTGCCTGAACCTGATTCCCCCACAATGGCAACCGTTTCTCCTTCAAAAATATCAAAAGAGAACTCTCTGACTGCTTCTACCTTGCCAAATTCAGTATAAAAAGAAACTTTTAACTTTTTAACTTCCAGCAGCTTGTTTTTCATACATTCTTTGTCCTAGGATCAAGCGCATCCCTCAACCCCTCTCCTACAAAAACCAAAAGAGAGAGCATCCCCGCCACCACTATAAAGGCGGATATCCCTAGCCAAGGAGCATGAAGATTGGATTTTCCCGCAGCAAGCAATTCACCTATCGAAGGGGTTCCAGGCGGCATCCCTAAACCTAGAAAATCAAGTGAAGTTAGAGTTCCTATAGAACCTGATAAGATAAATGGAAGGAAAGTCATTGCAGATATAAGGGCGTTAGGGAGGATATGCCTAAACATTATCGCTCTATCCTTCACCCCCAACACTATTGCCGCCCGAACGTATTCAAGATTGCGCCCTTTGAGAAATTCTGCTCGAACCACCGCTATAAGATGAGTCCAACTAAAGAGCGTCATAATTATAAGGAGGCTCCAAAAGCCAGGCCTAATCATCCCTGATGCTAAAATCAGCAGATAAAACAGCGGAATTCCCGACCAAATCTCTATAAGCCGCTGCCCGTAAAGGTCAATCCTCCCCCCATAATAGCCTTGCAGAGCGCCTATTAAAACCCCGATAAAAGATGAAAAGATAGTGAGGATAAAACCAAAGAGCACAGATAGACGAAAACCATACAATAAACGGGCGAATACATCTCTCCCGTGATTATCAAGCCCTAATGGGTTTTCTAGGGTGGGCGGGGTTGGGGGAGGTTCAGCCGCATCGTAGCGTATGGTGTCATAGCTGAAACGAACAGGGGGCCAGAGCGCCCAACACTCTTTTAGAAGCTCTTGTATGAAAGGGTCTTTGTAATCCGCCTCTGTATCAAAGAACCCGCCGAACTCACTCTCTGAATATGATATAATTACAGGCAGATACAGCCTGCCGTTATAAATTAAGATTATAGGCTTGTCGTTTGCAATAAATTCTGCGAACAAACTTAGTATAAAAAAGAAGGCAAATATAATTAGAGAGATAAAAGCCCGTTTATTCTTTTTAAACCTTTTCAGGCGGCGTTGAGTGAGGGGGGAAAACGGCATAATCTCTACCCTTGCTGAATGGATCTAAAAGAGATGCGCGGATCAACCAGAGTATAGGTTATATCGCTTAATATCCCTAAAACTAAACCTAAAAGGGTAAATATATAAAGGGTTGAAAACATAACGGGATAATCCCGCCCTAATGCCGCTTCAAAGCCCATAAGCCCAAGCCCATCGAGTGAAAAGATTACCTCAATTAAGAGAGAGCCTGTAAAAAACATAGATATAAAAGCCGCAGGAAAGCCTGAAATAACGATCAGCATTGAATTACGGAATACATGCCCGTATAAAACCCTCTTTTCTGTAATCCCCTTAGCTCGGGCGGTGGTGACATACTGTTTTGCAAGTTCATCTATAAACGAGTTCTTTGTAAGCATAGTTAGAGAGGCAAAACCGCCAATAAGCATGGAGAACACAGGCAGGCACATATGCCAGAGATAGTCGCCTATCTTCTCCCACAAACCCATCTCCGCGAATCCGTCTGAAACAAGCCCTCTTAGCGGAAACCAAGCAAAATA
>JAISNW010000124.1 GCA_031276055.1 Deferribacteraceae bacterium
CAAGGCTTTCAAGGTGAAAAAGCTCCATAACAAATTTAAGGAAGCAATCCCTGTTAAAATTGTTTTCAAAGAGCTCTCTCGCAAGCTCTTGTGCTGTAAGTTTGTCCAAAAGAATAACCTCTAACTGATCATTCAATATCTTTTTTAATTCGGCGCATTATATTCCTAACATTAAGGCTGTTAGGGATGCTCTCATCCTGCAAAGCGGGAAAATAGCTCCTTACCGTTATTGTGTAGATAATGCGCCTATCAGAAACTTCATAAAAACGTTGATGTTTGCCTAAAACGGCGTCTGTTAGGGAGATATTCAGAGCTATTATACTTGAATGGGCTGCAACGGCTATATGGGCAGGGCTTCTATGGCAGCAAGGGGCTTTATTAGGGAGGCTTCTCGTTCCTTCAGGGAATATTACAAGGTTATACCCCAATTTCAACGCCTCCCTGCAATCTTGCAAGAGATTCTCTGCTGCAAGATCATTTGTTATATAGATCCGCCGCACTATATGCTTCATAAACCAATTTTCTTTCAACTTCCCTTTTACTATGCACATCGGATCGGCAAAGAGGGTAGATAGAATAACTATATCTATTAGGGAAGGGTGGTTTGAAACAATTACGCACCCTTTTATATCACTTAACGGGATAGAGATGTTTGACTGCACCTTTACCCCGATAAGCCCTACAAAGCGCATTATAAAGATGAATAAATGCCATGACCGCTTTATAACCCTTATCGATATTGCACGGGCGCGTAATCTATCGCGGACGGAGAGGAATACTAATGGTAAGATAACTACACCTATTATAAGAGCGCCTGCACCGAAGATAAAAAAGCAGAAACCAGAGAGGCAGCCTCTAACCCCTCTTATAAAACTCATACCCTAGCTGCCGAAAAATAATCAGTTTCAAGGCAGCTTTCGCCTAAGATAAGAAAACGGATAAAGTTTAGAAGGGAGGCAGGGGAATGTTCATCGCTCTCTGTTTTTTTGCGATGCGGCTTAAAGGAGAAGTTAAGGGGAATTCCCGCGCCAAAGCCCCCTCTGGCTATTAAAAATGCCGCCGCTATAGGAATATTCCCTTTCACAACCTTCTTGTAAAGTTCAGGGGTCCTCTCATCAGAATATACATAGAGGGCTAAGCTGCACGTTGGATCATCTGAAAATAGAGCAAGGCTTTCAACTAACCCCATTGCAAAGGTTGCGCCCGCCGCCGAGAGCGCGCAGTAAGGGAGGGTGTTTTTAGCCGCAATAGAACAGACAGCCGCAGGAGCGTTATGCACAGAGTAGCTGAAACGCATGGGGGATATTCCGCCGTCTCTGATATAGCCCAACAGAAGATCCAACGTTCTCTCCCACCCGCCCCACCTAGATGCAAAGACTAGACGCGCACTCTTTAGAATATCTATCGGCGAGCTTTGGGAATACTCCTTTGCCGCTTCATAAGCGGTAGATAGAGCTATCTTGGAGTTTTGATCGAGGAGGCGGCGCATGTTAGGCGGCACAAATGGCGGATTTGGGGCAGCTTCCAGATCATCTCCTATTATCTCTTTTTTCCCATGAGCCCAGAGCAGCCAGTCATCTTTACAGCTTAAAGAGGTGGTCAGAGCGGAATACCCCAATATGTTAAAAAAGATCACGCTGCCCTCCGCTACCCAAACCTTTTAACTAAGTATACGGTGCTCCCCTTAGCATCATATGTTACTTTGTCAAAGTAAGCCTGCGTGATATAGATGCCTCGACCGTGCAGATTCAATAAACACTCGCTGTCGTCTGGAGTGGGCAGCTCCGAAGTGTCAAACCCGCCGCCTTCATCGGATATAATGAAGTCCGCACGGTCAGCAAACACCCCCACCCTGCAGCGAACGAGACGGTTTTTATACCTTTCATCCGCTAGACGCGCCTTTACTAAATCTCTAAAAACCCCCGCTTCTGTGGCTTCATGTTTTTCTTCACTGGATATGTTGAGGTTGCCGTGCTCTATAGCGTTTGTAATCATCTCGGAGAGCCCAACGCGGATCTTTTCCAGAGTGGAATAATCGCAGAAGTGGAGAATATCTTCTGTTATAAGGCAGACAAATCTATCAACCTCTGATAGGTTGTTGCCGATAACAACCTCTTTAACAGAGCAGGTAAAGTTAATATCTTTCACCATATTCCATAGCCGCCCGCCGTGAAAAAGTTCATCCATAAGCTGTTTAAGGCTTGTTTCTGTGAAGTTGCGGTTTAAGGTGCAATAGCGGCTTCCGGCGCGGACTGAATCTGCTATGAGGCAGAGTCGGGCATCGGGGGAAAATTCAGCATCAAGGGCTGCATGGTCGTCTGATATAAAGAGCAGAACACTCTCTTTATATGGAAGTTTTTCCACCGCAACTGGGGTTAAATTCTCATCTTTACAGAATTTCAGAAGAACAGTTTCAATCTCTTTATCTTGCAGCAGATAGGCTATCCTCTTCATAAAAGCCGCTATTTTGGAACAGTTTTATAAATTATGCGGGGAGAGGAGAAGATTACCTTAGAGGCGTCAGTAATATCTTTGAGTGTAACTTTATCTATCAAAGAGAGATACTCTTTATGATAATCCCCTAATTCTAGTGTATACGAGTAGCCGATCTCCGATGCAAGACGGCTGGAGCGCTCTTTACGGAAGATAATGCTGCTTTTCAGGCGGTTTTTTGCCCCATCAAGCTCCCGCTGGGTGATCTTTGCCTCTGTTAATTTTCTAATGGTTTTATCAAGGGCGATGAGGGTTTTAGCAGATTCTTTCGGGTTTGTCGCAAGATCGATGATATACGCCCCCGCCCGCTTATTGAGAAGCTCAAACGCATAAGCGGCGGTTGCCGCCCCTTTATCTCTAAGATCAGTATTTAAGAGGGAGTATTCTCCGCCTGATAAAATCTCTGTGATGAGTTCGTAAACAGGGGCGTCTTTAGCTGCAGCGGGAATCTGATAGCCCACAAGGATATAGTCTTGGGCTACATCCCGCTTATAGAGTTTCACAGCGTTGGCTTTTAAGGTGGGTTTCCACTCACCCTCATAGAGCTCGGCAGGCTCTGCACTGCTTTTAATGTTAAAATATCTCTTTGCAAGGGTGCGCGCGTTCTCAAGCGGTATATCCCCCACCACAACAAGCGTTGTGTTCTGGGGGTGGTAGTAGCCCTCGTAATATTTGCGCAACAGTTCCGGTGTAAAAGATTTAACGTTCTCCGCTGTTCCGATAACCTCTCTCTTATATGGGGTGTCTGCCGCTAAAACTTCTATAGCATCGACATACATCTCATAAGTAGGGTTGTCAAATTTACGCTCTATCTCTTGCAAGACTACAGGTTTCTCCTTTTCAATCTCGCTGGGGATGAAAGAGGCAAAAAATATCATATCGGCGATAATTTTGAAGGCGGTTTCCGCCTGCTCGCTCGGCAAGGTTATATAATAGGAGGTGAAATCTTTGCTGGTGCTTGCGTTCATAACTCCGCCCGCACTCTCCACCACAAAATCTATCTCATCGGGCTTAAAGTTTTTAGTGCCCTTAAAGAGGATATGTTCTAAAAAGTGGGATATTCCGTTCAAAGCCTCATCTTCATTGACTGAACCGGTCTTTATCCACGCCTGAACGCTTACAATCTTAGTGGAAGGGATGTACTCATAAACTGCTGTAACCCCATTATCTAACTTAAATTCTATAGAATCCGACAAGGAAACACCCTCTAAAAAAAAGAAAAATAGAAAAAAAAATGCGGCGGCGCGGCTCATACATTCACTCATCGCGGGATTTTAAGGCCACCTCGATAACAAAGTGCTGCTCGCCGATATAAAACTTTACGCCTATGCACGGAACGTTGCTGGGACGATTTATGATATGATTCTTGCCTGTTATAACGCTAGGAATCCCTATATTGTATTTGAACCCCTGTTCTGCAAATGAACGCTTTGAAGAGCCCGCAATCATATTTACAAACTCCCCTACAGCATCTACAACATCTTTGGACATATGGGTCTTCTTTTCGCCCAAAAAGCCGCTTACAAGCTCCAATACAAGAGGTTCAGGAAAGCTGAGAACGATAAAACCTTGCATCTTCCCCGCTATCCCTATAACCCCAGATATATCATAGGTCATCTTGTCGTCTTGTTTGATGTAGATCTCTCCCTTTGTAGGCTCAACCCCCGCCATAGTCTGAAAAACATTGATAGTAGCGGTAATAAACGGATTGATGGTCTCAGCTTTCATCCCAGAAGCTCCTTAAAGAATATCTCTAGTATAGAATATAACCGAGGGGCGCTCAAAAGTCTACAAAAAACTTT
>JAISNW010000243.1 GCA_031276055.1 Deferribacteraceae bacterium
GATGACAAGCGCAGCTGCAAATAGCCCCATAAGGCTGCCAACTACAGTAATAATGCTTGATTCCATGAATATTATTCCCGCAAGCCTCTTTCTAGTTGCTCCTATAGAGCGCATAAGCCCAAACTCATACTTTCTTTCACCTACAAGAGCGGAAAACACCACTGAAAGCGCCAAAAGTGCAACAGCCCACAATAAGATAGAGATGCTCCCTATAAGATAAGTTACTATTCTAAGCCCGCTAGAAACGTTGTTTACAATACTGTTCGCTGCCACAGGCGCTATCCCTGAATTATAGCCGAACTTTGCATATATATCTCTTAATATCCCAGTTGGACTCTCCCCATCTTTAATAATGACCGCTATAGCAGAGATAGCGTTTTCAGGCGGCGGCTGCGGAAGCTGCTCTTCAACCTCTAACTCTTCAAAGGCGGCTCTGCGGAGTTCATACCCATCAAACGCCGCTCTTCTAGCAGCCTCTATCGGCATAAAGATAGATGTATCAAATCCTGTGCCTGTGCTCTCCATTTTGGCGGCAATGCGGTAGGTTCTATTAAAAAATTTCACCTCATCACCCACCTTCCCCATAATCATTCCTCCTACAACAATATCGCCTTCCTCGAGTTTTGAAGGGAGAGCTGTTTTAATCCATGGTAGTATCAGGAAATCAGAGGAAGGCTCATACCCTATGAGTTGAACAGGGGCGCTGCAGCACTCGGAATTAAGGGTTGCCGCATAAAGTTGAGGGGAAACGGTAGAGACGCCGTCAACAGAGGCTATCCTTTCAAGCCAGATAGAATCTAGATAAAACGAGGTGGGTTCTCCCCTTAATAAAATACCTTCCATCTGTTTGTCATACCCTTCTGCAACGATGAGAATATCCGCCCCAAGACGCGCCGCTAAAGCAGACGCCCCCCTCTTAATACAGGCGGATATAACTAGACCGCCGAAGAGAAAAGCAGCAAGCAGAGTTGTAATTATGACTAACGAAGTTGTGCGGAAAGTTCTGCTTTTTAGGTTGGTATACGCTATATATAGGCTCATCTTATCTCTTGTGAAAGTTAAGATAAAGGGCGTTGCCGCTGAAAAACAGGATAATTAATATACTAATAACCGTAATTGCAGGAAAAGCTGTAGTGCGGCACGCCATTTCAGGGTGCATACACCCCCCTAACAGATAGTTGGGGATTAAAAGAGCCAATACTCCCGTCAAAGCTATCGAAACACTATAGGCGCTCCTACTCACAGGATTTTTGCTTACAAACAAGAATATACTAAGCGCAAATATAAGCCCTCCAACCCCTATCTCCGCCTGAGCGCTCCAATGACACCGCATAATAGCGCCGTCTGGAATTAAGCCGCATACTCTAAAGATATACTGGGGACCTAAGGATAAGAGACCTCCTCCAACCACCCCCGCAACACCGCTGATAATACGATTTTTCATGAACTCCTCAAAATATATACTTAAAACTTATTTAGTGATGAATAACATATTTGAATAAAAAAAACAACTGGAAGAGAAAAAATATCAGAAGGCTCATCCCAACTATCTATTGCGGTTGAGGCGCTTGCGTTGAGCCATCTTTGGAATACCCATTGCTTCCCGATATTTTGCAACAGTTCTGCGGGCTATATCTATCCCTATATTGTTTAATATCTGGGTGATCTTCTCATCTGAAAAGGGATTATTGGGGGGTTCGCTGTCTAAGAGGGAACGTATCTGGGTTTTCACGCTGCGCGATGATGTATCGCCTTCGGTGGTGTCCAATTTTTTAGAAAAGAAAGATTTAAGCTCCAGCAAGCCTTGATCAGTTAAGATATATTTACCTGCTGTAACTCTTGATACTGTTGACTCATGCAGTTCTGTAATATCTGCAATATCTTTAAGTCTTAGCGGCTTAAAGTATTCTTCTCCGCCCATCAAATAATCTTTCTGAACATCCACTATCGCTTTTGCTACTTTATAGATCGCTTTTTGTCGTTTATGCAGGCTGTTGAGGATCCAGACGGCGTCTTTTAATTTATCTGTCATATATTTGCGGGCGTCTTCATCTAAATCAGAACTGCTTAACGATCTAAGATAAAAAGCGTTTAAGCGCATAGTAGGAAGCCCTGCTTCATTCAAACGCACATCAAAGTTATCTCCATTGCGCACTACATAGGCGTCAGGGGCTATATATCTATTGCTGTTGGATGAAAACTTCATGCCTGGATGTGGATCGATTCTGCCGATAGTCTCTAATATCTCTCTGATCCCTTGTCTATCTATCCCCGTTTTGCGGGTTATCTCATCAAATCTCTGATTTTCAAGCTCTTTTGAGCAGTTTAGAAGAACTGTCTCTATCTGATTATATCTCTCTTTGGGTATCTCAAGTTCATAAAGCTGCGCCAAAATGCACTCCACAAGAGAAACGCTTGCAATACCTGCAGGATCAAAGGTTTTTATTATACAGAGAACTTCCAATACCTCTTTTTCTGTGCAACTGCATAGCTCAGCAATTTCGGCTGGGTTGTCTTGAAAATATCCCGTTTCAGAGAGGCAGCCTATGATCATCTCCCCTATTTCGAACTGTTTATCTGTGAGGCTTTCTGCTTTTAGCTGTTGTAAAAGGTGTTCTGATAGGGTGACGCCTGCAGATACATAGTCCTCAAAGTCAGGGTCGTCATCGCTAGGCTGCGGAGTGAAGGCTAGCTCATTGGAGTTGCCGTCTTCAATATAGTTGTCCCACTCAGGGCTTGTGAGCGTCTCAAGCAAGGTTTCTTCAATATGCTCATCTTGTGCGTCTTCTAACTCAATATCCATATCAAAGTCATCACTTTCAAGAGCAGGGTTTGTTTCTAAGTAATTAGAGAGTTCTACGGCAAGTTCTGTTATAGGCATCTGAAGCAGAGAGAGGGATTGTTTCATCTGAGGGGTAATCAGAAGTGTTGTTGAAAGCTGGTTTTTTAATCCTAAATTAAGGTTCGGCTCGCTCATATTATTATCTATTTCACTAAAAAATCTCTTCCAAGATATTTTTCTATCACTTCTCTATGGGTTATTACCTCATCGGGTTTTCCATCCGTTAAAACATGGCCTTCTGCTATTATATAGGCGTGATCGGTGATTTTAAGGGTGTCGCGGACATTGTGATCTGTAATGAGCACGCCTATCCCTTTCTGTTTAAGGGAAAAGATCATCTGCTGAATGTCATTTACAGAGATAGGGTCTATCCCTGCAAACGGCTCGTCAAGGAGCACAAAATCAGGATCCGTTGCAAGGCAGCGGGCGATCTCAACCCGCCGCCGCTCACCGCCCGAGAGAGTGTAGCCGTAATTTTTAGCGACATTAGATAGGCGGAACTCCTCAATAAGCTCCTCCGCCCTCTGCCTGCCCTGCCTAACCCCTTTCAGTTCAAGGGCTGTTATTAGGTTATCCATAACTGTCATCTTGCGAAAAACGGAAGCCTCTTGAGGAAGATAGCCGATCCCTAGAAGGCAGCGTTCATGCTTAGATTTTTTTGTTATATTATTATCCCAAAGGGAGATTTCGCCGCCGTCAGGTTTAATAATGCCTGCTATCATATAAAATGTGGTGCTCTTGCCTGCACCGTTAGGACCTAGCAAGCCAACAATACTCCCTTTTTTAACAAGGAGCGACGCGTTGTCAACAACCTTTCGTTTCTTGAAGCTCTTTTGAAGATTTCTACAGGAAAGGCTCATAACAACTAATCCTCATCAGGATTTACAATCACCCTGACGCTGCCCTGCTCTCCTTTTTGGACAGAAATTTCTTTAGTGATGTAGTTAAAGGTGATCTTATCACCCTGCATATAGTTGTTATTCTGCCATACGCGGGCGTTTCCAAAAACGCTGATGATTTTTTTCGCCGCATCTATATCTGCAAAATTAGAGAGGGCGAGCAGATCGCCTGTTTTTATATTAACATTGGAAAAACAGCGGATCGTCTTTACGGAGCTGCCATCCTTAAAATAAACTTCAGCCTTGTCCGCTGTTAAAGTGTATTCTGAATTTATCATTACAACATTGCCTGTGAAGGTGGAGCGGTTTTCTTCTCCAAAATAGCGAACATTTGCCGCGTATATAGTCACCTTCCCTGCATCATCTGCTGCAAAAAGAGGGGGCGGAAAAAATAAGAAAAGAGCGGCTATAATTAGCATAACAACTTTCATTGCCCTTCCCCTACCGTTTTATTATCGGGCGTGAAGATGACTGTAACTCTGTCAGAAGCTCCTTTATCGGCAATTATCTCTTGAGTTTCATAATTTATGCGTATCTTCTCCCCCTCGAGATAGTTCACCCCTTGCCAAAGTTTTGCCTTCCCTTGAAGCGAGATGATCTTAGTTTTTTGATCAATCTCTGCATAATTGGAGGCGGCGCGAATATCATCTGTTTGAAAGTTTACATTTTTATTGCAGATGATGCGGTTTATCTGGTTGTCTTTAGTAAAAAAGACATCTAATATTTCCGCCTTTAGAGTGTATTCATCGCTGGTAACCACAACTTTGCCCGTAAAAACAGATTTACCCTCGTTGCCGAAATATTTCATGCTGTCAGATTTAACGGTGATAGAACCTGTGGGAAGAGTTTCGCCTCTAATTGATGCTGTGCAGAGGGCAAAGAGAACAAGAACCAATAAAGCGGTCTTCATCTTAAAGTTTGCCGTTTAGAAAGAGAGAAACTCCGCCGTTAAAGAGGATGGAGTTTTCAGTATAATCAAAGTAAAGGGCATCCGCTGTAATAAGATAAGCATCTTGACGCACAGCGACACTATCTTTTAGAATCCCTTTCCCCTCTGAAAAGTTGTAGGTGAAAGAGCAGTTATCCCCTGATGCTGAATAAGAGAGATCGTTGTAAACCCCTTCAATATGCCCATAAGTAACAAGAGATATGTTGAAAAGATATTGCCCCCTATCTGCCCTAGAGGTGAACAGAGTGCCTTCCCCCTCAATGCGCAGGGTTGTATCTTCCAGCACCGCCAACTCTTGATTTCTGCTTAGATATGCAAGCTCCGCTGTTACAACAGCGAAATCCCCCCCTTGCATAGTTTGGGAAAGTTTCACCCTTTCAAGATATATCTGGTTTTCCGCAGTAACAACATTGCCGCCGCTCTTTGCTGTGGAACTGAACACCCATATTGCCGCTATCAATACTATAGTGAATATAGCAACAGCAAACTGGAGAACCCCAATTATCTTCTTTCCCATGCCCAATTATAACAACACCCGTCTACTTCGTCAAGAACGGTTTTTGCGGAGTGATCAAGCCTGGATTTTTACTTAAAAGCTCCAAGATTTGAGGTATTCCCTTGTCATCATCGGGCAATCTCTTGACTGGGCAAGTTTGATAAGATCTTCAGAGGAGTTGGGCTCTACTATAGGACGAAGTTTATACACTCTTTTATATTTTAATAAAGAAAGAACCTGAGATGCACTCTTTTCACCCCATTCAACACCTTCAAAACAATCTACAAAAGAGATGCGGTTAAATGCTATAACAGCTATATCTCCTGTGGAGGTGGGGCAGACAACAGAGTCATTACGGGAAAGTTCTTCCCTTACGGTCATAAACATATCAGATGTGAGCACAGGAAAATCAGCACAGACAAGGGCTACAATACTATTAGTCTTGAAAGAATGGGAGAACGCCAGTTTAATATCAATAGCAGTGTTTGCGCCATCGGAAGTTACTACCTCCTGCATTCTTAGGTGGGCATATTTTTCGCCGTTGTCAACCCCATCCGCTGCTTTAGGAACATATAGGTTTATAGGCGTCGATTTCCCCAATGAATAAACCATATCTTGAATATAAGCAATCTGTAAACCGCGGACAAAGTTTTCGCCCGCCTCAGCAAAAATTTTTGCAATATTAGAAGCTGAATGTGAAACAGCAAGCGGCTTAACGAAAACTGCAACCCCTGAACGGCGCTCTTTTTTGTGATAATCCATAACTCCTCTCCATTATTAAAATAGCAACGTATTTTATCCTATAAACTGTTTTTTATGCAAGAACTAAAAGTGGAGACAGCTGATATAAAAAAGAGGTTCTACAACTATGCTGTCGGCAGTCATCCGCAAAACTGCCGCCCCTGCTCATTGTGCAGCTGCAAATTATAAAACAAGATTTGTTTATTATAAATAAACCCCAGCAAAGTATTTGACAAGAGCTAATATGAGTTTATAATTTGTTCATATTATTTTTGGATGGAAGGTTAAGATGAAGAAGTTTTTTGCTCTTTTAGCTATGCTTGCTCTTACAGCAGGCTTTTCTGTTTATGCGCAGCAACAGTTTTCTCCTGAGTTGACAGCTGCCCACTCAACGGGTGAGAAAGCGAAGTATCTTGCAGGTTCTCATATAGACAAAGGGAACTCTGACTGCATCTCTTGCCATGATGGGCAAGTAACAGTTGATGACAGTGAAACATCGGTGAACAACGCCTGTATGAACTGTCATGGGGATCTACCCAGTGTTGCGGAATCTGTCAAAGTTAAGGGTGAGATAAACCCACATGAATCCCACTTGGGCAAGATTAACTGCACATCTTGCCATGCGGGTCATACCGCATCTTTTGTGTATTGCAACAACTGCCATAGTTTTGCAGAACTGAATATTGCATTTGCGGGTAAGAAGCCCCAATACAAAACCTTTGAAGTTAATAGCTATATTAAGGCGAAGCCGCTCTTTTCTGAAAAGTATGATATAGTTATTATCGGTTCAGGCGGAGCAGGCTATGCGGCAGCCATTACAGCAAAGGAAGCTGGGGCAAAGGTTGTAGTGATAGAAAAGATGCCCATACCCGGAGGCAATAGCCAACTTTCAGCAGGCGGAACAAACGCCGCTTGGACAAAATTTCAGAAAGAGGCTAAGATTGTAGACAGCCCTGAAAATATGTTCTACGATACTATGAAGGGAGGAAGTTTTAAGAGCGATCCAAAGCTGGTAAACATTCTCGCTTTCAAATCTAACGATACAATAGAATGGTTAAGCTCATATGGGATAAACCTAAGTCAGGTAAATGCCGGCGGCGGTGCATCTCAACCCCGTTTTCATGCCCCTGCCGGAGGTATAGCCGTTGGTTCTTACCTCATTAATAATATGAAACGGATCGCTGAAGAAAAAGGGATTGAGGTTCGACTAAACTCTAAAGCTGTCCGCCTTCTTATCAACAAAAACAAGGAAGTCACCGGTGTTTTGGTGGAAGGCAAACACTCCGGGCTGTATCAGATTCAAGCTAAATCAGTAATATTAGCGGCGGGCGGTTTCTCTGCAAATGCTGCTCTGGTGGAAAGTCTGCGCCCTGCATTCAAAGGGATGACTACTTCCAACCAACCGGGCGCTCTCGGTGAAGGGATGAATCTAGCTGCAGATGTCGGCGCAACCCTTATCGATATGAATGAGATACAGATTCACCCTTCTGTAGCAGTGGGAAGCCAGATACTCATTACAGAAGCGGTAAGAGGGGTTGGCGCTATATTGGTAAACCATGACGGCAACCGCTTTGTAGATGAACTCAC
>JAISNW010000235.1 GCA_031276055.1 Deferribacteraceae bacterium
CCGCCGCTGCTCCTGCAGCCGCCTCTTGCAGAAAGGAATCAACAAACTTTATAGAGCCTAGCCGCGCCACTGAATTTATAACACCCTCTTTCTCCTTTATTATTTCTGCAATTTCAGCGTTCATAGGCGTTATATAAACATCTACCCGCTTAGCAGGGCTAATATTATATTCACCTCGTATATTGCGCACTATCCCGATAAATTCAATCATTTTATCGATCTTTGCGGTCTGTTCAGGGAAATCATAGCCGTCTGCCCCCCATGCCTCTTCAAGAATAGTTTTGCCGCCCGTGAGCTTTTGCCATATATGCTCCGTAACAAACGGCATAAATGGGTGTAGAGCGATGAGGGCTTTTCTTAGAACATATGCAGCAACGGTTAGAGCAGCGGCTTTTCCGTCCTGCCTAAAGATACGCGGCTTTATAAGCTCTAAATACCAGTCGCAGAAATAATCCCAAAAAAAGTGATAGAGCGTAGAGGCGGCATCGTTAAAATAATAGTTTAAGATGTTCTCTTCAACCGTTTTAACGGCGGCGCTTAGTTTGGTCAATATCCACCTATCCTCATCCCTAAGCTCCTCAACCCCTGCCTTTTGAATATCGGCGGCTGCCTCCCCTAAATTCATGAAGATAAAACGAGAAGCGTTCCATATCTTATTTAAGAAGTTCCGGTAAACCTCTATGCGCGTCTTGCTGATGCGGATATCCCGCCCTTGAGTTGCAAAGATGGCTAGAGAAAAACGGAGCACATCCGCGCCGTAGGCGTCAACCATCTCCAGCGGATCAATAGAGTTGCCTTTAGTTTTACTCATCTTCTCCCCTTTCTCGTCGCGGATGAGGGCATGAATGTAGACATCCTTAAAAGGCGGTTCTCCCATAAATTTCAGCCCAAACATCAGCATCCGCGCCACCCAAAAAAAGAGGA
Organism: Deferribacteraceae bacterium; assembly: GCA_031276055.1. GTDB lineage: Bacteria > Chrysiogenota > Deferribacteres > Deferribacterales > JAISNW01 > JAISNW01. Next base: position 925 of record JAISNW010000235.1, read on the forward strand.
TGTCAAAAGCGGTGACAAGAACAGAGGTAGGGTAAAACTTTTTCAGCAGATCATTTTGCTTAGGCCACCCCTGTGTAGAGAACGGCCATAATGCAGAGGAAAACCATGTGTCTAAAACATCTGTTTCTTGTGTTATTTCGGGGCTGGAGCACTTTTCACAAACGGTTGGGGGAGTTTCAGCTACAGTGATATGTCCGCACTTGCAGTGCCAAGCAGGTATCCTATGCCCCCACCAGAGCTGCCGTGATATACACCAATCTCTAATATTGCGCATCCATTCAAAATAGTTTGCTTGCCATACTTTAGGCAAGATGCGCGTTTTCCCCTTTTCAACTGCTTGAATAGCATCCTCCGCCAACGGTTTTATCTTTACAAACCATTGAAGCGATATTCGCGGTTCTATAACAGCGCCGCAGCGGTAGCAATGCCCAACGCTGTGCGTTATAGGGGTGATAAGCCCCATAAGTGAACGTTTTGTAAACTCTTCCACTATCTTTTCGCGGGCGGTGAATCTATCAAGCCCTGCAAACGGGGGGGTAGTGATCGCCCCAAATTCATCCATACATTGAAAAACGGGGAGGTTATGCCGCCTGCCTATCTCAAAATCGTTCGGATCGGCAGCGGGAGTCACCTTTAGACAACCTGTTCCAAATGTCATGTCAACATATTCATCGGCTATTATAGGCGCCTCCCTCTCTATTATGGGGAGGATGGCGCTTTTGCCTATCAGAGCTTTATAACGCTCATCTGCAGGGTTCACAGCAACAGCGCTGTCTGCAAGGTAGGTCTCCGGGCGGGTGGTGGCGATCTCCACAAAGCCGCCTTCTTTAAGCGGATAACGCATATTATACATATAGCCGCTCTCATCCTCAAATTCCACTTCAAGATCGCTCAATGCGGTGCGGCAGTGGACGCACCAATTGACCATGTAGTTGGAGCGGTATATCAGCCCCTCTCTGTAAAGGGCGGTAAAAACCTTTCTGACGGCTGCGGAAAGATCATCATCCATAGTGAAACGTTCTCGACTCCAATCGGTTGCAGCGCCTAAACGTTTAAGTTGATTTAGAATAGAGCTGCCTGAAAGTTCTTTCCACTTCCAAACCTCCTCTACAAATCTCTCTCTTCCAAGCTCTGCACGGGATATTCCTTCTTTTGCCAACTTTTTTTCCACCACATTTTGTGCAGCAATCCCCGCGTGGTCGGTGCCTGGTATCCATAGAGTTTCGAACCCTTTTAATTTATGGAAGCGGATGAGGATGTCTTGCAAAGCAACATTCAGCGCGTGCCCTAGGTGCAGAGAGCCTGTTATATTCGGCGGGGGGATAACGATGCTGTAAGGTTGTTTTGCTGAAAGTTCATCCGCATGAAATAGGTTGTTTTTGAGCCAGAAGGCATATATATTATCTTCATATTCTTTAGGATTCACCCTAGTTGAAAGCTCCATCTTCACCTACTTATGATTGTAAAATTTGCTGAAAGTATAACTTCTCTTTTCACCGTCAATCAGTATATTTATTTCAGCGTATCTTGCAAGAAAATCTTTAATAGGTTCACCCCATTCTATAAGGGTGAGTTCAGCCTGTTCAAGCAGTTCAAAAAAACCTGTTTGCTCTAATTCAGCAAAAGAACGTATTCTATATAGGTCTGCATGGAGGATAAAACCTTTCAGCAGCGGCGTTTCATAGGTATTGCAGATAGTGAATGTAGGGCTTGTTATTATATCTTGAGCGCCGGCTGCTTTAAGGATGCAGGCGGCTAAAGTTGTTTTGCCTGCTCCCAACTCCCCGCTCAACAAGAGCGCTTTAATATCCCCCAGAGCAGAAAGGTACTTTTCTGCCGCAATCGCAAGCTCCTGTTCAGTATAAGTATCTGCAAACAAGCCCGACTCTCCCGCATAAGTTATTATCAAACGATTATCTAACAAAAATCTCCGCTTGTAAAGTTTAGGCGGCAAGCAAACTCTACTGCTTTTTATCTTTACTATTTTTCATAATCTAGTAGTATCTTTGAGGGATTAATGAATTTAGGAGAGCAAGCGAGATAAAGACGATCATATTCTCTATAGGCGAAGAACTCCTAGAAGGGAGCATCATAGATACCAACTCTTCTTTTATAGCAAAGGTTTTGTCGGAGTTTGGAATATCTCCCAGAAAGATAGTTATTCTGCCTGATGAAGTAGAAGCCATATCGATAGCCCTTGCCGCCGCTGTGAAAGATTATGAGCTCATCATCGCAGCAGGGGGGCTCGGTCCTACCTTTGATGATCTGACGGTGGAGGCTGTTGCAAAGGCGTTCTCCTTAGAGCTGAAAACAAGCGAGGCTGCCTTGCAGCATATCTCA
>JAISNW010000242.1 GCA_031276055.1 Deferribacteraceae bacterium
TTCAGAGTAAAAGCAGTTGAAGAACAGATATAACTAGAGGCGACAGTGGATTGTGAATAAAATTAAATTACACTATGATCCTTATCCAACTAATTTTGGGGATCTGCTCAGTATATTTATAGCCGAAAAGCTGTATGGCGCTATTGCGAGCGCCTCCACATATGATTGCGATGCAGTTTTTGTAGGTTCGCTGATCAATCGTTTCTTCCGTAAAAGGTCATTCCCATCTCGCGCTGCGGGTTTATTGCGTCCTCCTGTTAAGATATGGGGCGCAGGGTTCATTGAAAAAGAGCACGGAATAGGGGAGAAACTCTTCCGCCGCCTCGAAATTTATGCCTGCCGCGGCTATAGAACATTAGAAAGGTTAAAAAAGGTTAGAGGCGTAAAGTTCAAAAGAGAGATAGCTGTTGCTGATCCCGGTTTATTGTCGGGAAGGTTGATAGATACTTCAAATATTAAGAAAAAATACAAACTAGGAATAATTCCGCACTATATCGATAAAAATAGCCCTTTCCTTTCAAAGATAATGGTTGAAAACTCTACCTTTATCAACATTCAGCAAGACCCTGAAACATTTATGAAACTTCTAGCCGAATGCGAACTTGTGATTGCAAGCGCAATGCACGCGCTGATTGCCGCAGATTCATTGGGGATGCCTAATATTAGGATGATTCTTTCAGATAAGATAATCGGAGGGGATTATAAATACGATGATTACTATTCAGCTTTTAGCTTATCCTCACACGCTAAGATAGATCTGCAAAAGCGGGATTTCTCTGATAAAGATTTGCACGAAATTAGAGAAAATTACAAGATAGATCAAGAGAAGGTAAAAAAGCTGCAAGATGAGCTGATTGCAACATTCCCTTTCAAAGATAGGCGCTGAACCGTGAATATTAATATCAGCGTTGTTGTTCCTGTTTATAATGTTGCGCCTTTTTTGCCTGCCTGCATGGATTCACTTATTAACCAGACGCTTAAAAATATTGAAATTATAGCAGTGAACGATGCTTCTACTGACAACTCTCTGGAGATACTCCAAAGATACGCCAAAATGGATAAGCGGATTAAAGTTATAAACTTCCCTGAAAATAGAAGAACAGCCGCTGCAAGAAACGCGGGGTTGAATAGTGCAACAGGTGTTTATATAGGTTTGCTTGACGGCGATGATTACCTAGATTTAGACTTCTATGAAAAGTTATACGAACTAGCCCGAGAGGCTCAAAGCCCAATAGCAAAAGGGTTGACGAAAATTCATGAAGGACCTGAAAGTTCAATATTAGGCGGCAATGACGGCATCCGTGAAAATAAATTTAATTTCCATGGACAGCTGCTCTCAGCGATCTACTCTCGCAAGATGCTTAAAAAGTATAATATCCGTTTTCATATCGATTTTTTCTGCTTTCAGATACAAGCGGTCTATTATGCAAACAAGATAGCCTGCCGAGATGATGTATTTTATAACTATGTCCGCCGCCTTAATAGCTGCGATAGTGATATATTCTCCCTTGAAAAATGGGAGAGGCTGAACCTTGGGCACGGAAATTTTATATATGACTGGCTGAAATCGCATGAATATACCCCTGAAATCCGCCAGCTATACCTTGATAGGATTAAAGGGTTATATTTTTATGGATATAATAAACTCGCAAAAGCAGATATACTGCCTGGTGCAAAGATACTAACGGATACTATTTTGCAGCATTGCAATTGCGGCTATAATACAGCCTACCCTCAGAAAATTAAGCGAAAAATAGTAAAGCAACACCCCAAAGTTAAACGATGGCGGTATATTTACAATAGAATTAAAGGGGATATATAAATTTAATTGGGTTTAAGTGCAGCAGGGCTGCGTCTTAACCTATACCTGCATACTCTATTCTCTTCACCTGAGAGGATCTTTACTTTATTCTCCTCTAAGGAAAAACCTGAACGCTCTAAAGATTTTATAGATGCAATGTTGCCAGCAAAGCTCTCAGCAGTCATTGAGGCAAGGTTTAGGCGGGTAAATGCTGTATAAGCCGCCAATTTCAACAGCAGCTTTCCCACCCCATCTCTTTTTACATCAGGGAGCTTATAATAACCTACCTCACACTCTGAATTAAAGCGGTCTATATCCGTTATAGAGAAAACCCCCAGATATTCATCCCCTTCGGAAACAAGCCAATAGCCTGAGCTTTGCGAACCTTGCAGAGATTTTATAAACTCTAAGTGCGCGGCTTGAGTGATCCTCTGTTGATTATAGACGGTGCAGCGCACCTTTTCACTATTGCGGGTTTCTAAAATTAGTGAGAGTTCTTCACTCGAGCAGTTGATAAAGTTAGTCATCATAACCCCGTCCAGCTCATGATCCCTTTTAAGTTCATCATAGTAAAAAACCCCATCCATCTCTATGATGAGTAGTTTTGCAATCCGCCTTGCCCCCTGTCCGTCAACCAGAGAGGCGCCGCGCTTGGAAAAACGTTCCCATAGATCTGCATCGTTGAAAGCCTCTAGTTTTTTGGCAACGTTTAGGGCGATATCAGGGGCGGCTGCATCCCCTGCGAAGAGGGCGCTGCCTCCCATGCAGAACATCTTTATATTCCCTTTCTGGTTTTGCGCTAAAGAGATCACTACCGCCGGCGTTCCGCAACGCGCCGCTTCTGCTAATGTCACCCCGCCTGCGCACACAATTACGCGAGCGCACCTTATTAGTTCGCGTATATCATACATATCAAGACGGGAGGTGATATAGGAAACGCCAGGGGCAGGCGAAATACCACCCCCTGCTGTAAGGGCTATCACCTCCCCGTTGACTGCTTCCCGCACAGCTTTTACCACCGGAGTCAGCAGATCATTGGAGTCTGCCCCCCCTAGAGTTATAAGGGTGTGCTTTCTATCTGAGAGTTCTAAACGCGTTAGATCCCAGAAGGGGTTTCTTAGCGGGTAATATTCAGCGCCAGAGAATACGCGCCAACCGAAGATCTCAGGGTATCTCATCTTAACAGGGTTTAGGATAAGCCCCTTAGGGTAATCTAAACGGTAATAATCATCTAAAAATAGGATCGGAGTGCGAAAAGATGCAAGGAAACGGAGCGTATTTATCCCCGCGTTATAAGAATCCACCACAATTGCATCTATCGGGGCGGCTAGAGACGCCAACTCTGCTCTTAGCCGTTCTTCGTCATTAAACCATGCAAAACGGATAACGTGGGAGTTGTCTAAGGAGAACCCGCTAGGGATGTCGCAAATAAAGGCGCTCTTCACCCACTCCTCTTCTAACGCCTGAGCGATCGCTTTTGTGCGGCTTATATGCCCTAAGCCGTAACTACCGCCCCCTTCCGTAAAAAATAGAACGCTCATAGTTTATAAGAGCTTGTCCAAATAAGCAGCGGCGCGTTTCATCTCCTGCAATCTCAAGAGCTTTGCTGCAGCCGCTATCTCTTCAGTTTCGTCTTGATATATCTTCTTTTGCATTATTGCGGAATTTATATCTGAAAGCCATGTATAACGCTTAAAGAGTTCTACAACATCGCTGTGGGAGAAATTTTCGCCTAAAAGCTCAAAGATCGCCTTTATAACGATATAGTCCTCTTTTGTATCAAGGGTGGCGCGTATACGCGGGATAATTTCATCAGGTTTTATCCCGCCGTCATAGATGCAGCGTGAAAAGCCGCTCTTTTCGCGGATATATGGGGTTACATGCTCCCTCTGATAATCTTTTTGAGCGCACTCTGCCGCCTCTATAAGGGCGTCAAAGGTAAAAACCTCTGTATCAGTGCCGTGATAAAAGGTATTTCGGGAGTCGGAGGCTGCATAATCCGCCCTTTGGGTAAGGAAAAAGTCAACAGTATCTCTAATAACCGCGCTGTCTAGGCAGGGGCAGTCCGAGGTGAGCCTTACCACATAGTCTGGTTTATGAGGCAGCGCCGCTCTGTAATAGCGGTCCAACACATCTTTTTCGCTGCCTTTATAACAACCGATCTCTATCTCTTCGGCAAATCTTGCAAGGGGCTCGTCAAGAACATTGTCAGGTATAGCGAGGATAACCTCTCCCACCCCCGCCGCTTTAGCGCGTTTTACCACATGGTATATAACTGGCTTTTCTAAGATAGGCAGGAGCACCTTGCCTGCGAGCCGCGAAGAAGAAAGGCGCGCTTGGATGACAACTAACCCCATCTATCAACCTCTGTTAGAGATGTTAGAACTTTCTGTTGATCTGCTTCATCCATAAACGGATAGATAGGGAGGCTGACAACTCTTGATGAAAAATCTTGCGCTATAGGGCATCTTTTTTCATAGCCGCTGTAGCCGTTCTGTTTGTAGTAAGGGTGTTGATAAACAGGGAAGTAGTGCACCTGAAAGCCAATCCCCCTTTCTACTCCCGCCTCTAAGAGAGCGTTTCTCTTACGTTCAGTTGAGAGGAGCACGGGATAGAGGTGGTAGGCATGGTTAGTAGAGTTTCCCCTCCCCACCGCTTGAGCGCAGCCAACCTCTCTGTCGTAAACCTCTGCTATCCGCCGCCGCTCTTTTATAAATATATCCAGCCTTTTTAACTGGTTCACTCCTAATGCTGATTGAAAATCCGTCAACCTATAGTTTAACCCTAACAGCGCCATCTCTTTTATCCACTTCCTTTCAGGGTCGGTATATATGCCGTGGGATCTGAGCAGCTTTAGCTTTTCGTATAATGATCTATCGTTTGTGGTTACCGCTCCGCCTTCGCCTGTGGTGATATGCTTTACAGGGTGAAAGCTAAAAACAGTCATATCGCTGAAGCTGCAAGAACCTATCCTCTCCCCGCTCTTGTAAGAACCCCCTAGAGCGTGGCAGGCGTCTTCAACGATGAATATCCCCTTGCTGCGCGTGTATTGATATAACTCTCCGTTATCAAACGCTAACCCCGCATAATCTACGGGAGCGATAACCTTAGTTTTTGGGGTTATTAAGCTAATCGCTGTCTCAGCATTCATATTCCCTGTTGAAAGCTCGATGTCCGCAAATTTTACGACTGCATTAAGATAGAGGGCGGCGTTGGAGGTGGCTGCAAAGGTTATCGGAGAGGTGATAAGCTCATCTCCTGCGGATAAACCAGCTGCAATATACGCTGTATGAAGCGCTGCGGTGCCGCTTGAAAGTGCAACAGCATATCGAGCGCCTGTCGTTTCTGCCAGCGCATTTTCAAACCTTTCAACCCAAGCTCCTCCGGTGATGACGCCGCCATTTAACGCTTCTAAGAGAGCTGCGGCGTCGCCGGCGTCTATATTCTGTTTTGAATAGGGGATCATCTCTTAGGCGGAGTGAAGGGGATATTAAGCTCTTTAGCAACATTCACAGCAACCGAGAGCAATCTATCCGCTTCAAGCTCAAGAGGGTTATCGCCGCTTGAGTAGCAAAAATCATCTCTAACAGGAGAGCCGCCGTCTGCAAGGGCGCTTTTTTTATCCCATAGAAATGCAGGAAGGATTCTATAATGATCGTCAAATTCAAGAGTATTGCGGGCTTCATCGCAAGGAATCATAGTTTCATGCAGCTTCTCCCCTGGTCTAATTCCAACTATGGTTATTTTTGCCTCTGGAGCGAGGATATTTGCGAACTTGTCCATGCGGAGGCTTGGGATCTTCGGGATATAGAGCTCTCCGCCGTGCATGGTGTTAAAAGCGAGAAAAACAAGCTCTACCGCCTTATCCAGCTCTATCCAGAAACGCGTCATAGCAGGCTCTGTAATGGTCAACTCCCCTTTAAGTTTCTGCTCCAAAAAGAGTGGGAGAATTGAACCGCGCGAGCCTAGCACATTGCCGTATCGAACCACCGCAAACTTCGAGCCCCTCCCGCCTGCATACGAGTTGCCTGCAATAAAGAGCTTATCAGAAGCTAGTTTTGCTGCACCATAGAGGTTTATTGGGTTTGCAGCTTTATCGGTGCTAAGGGCGATAACCCCTCTAACTTTATTGTCTATAGCGGCTTCTATAACATTCTGTCCGCCGATGATATTGGTTTTCACCGCTTCAAAAGGGTTGTATTCAGCGGCTACCACCTGCTTAAAAGCAGCGGCGTGCACTATATAATCCACCCCATAAAAAGCGCGGTAGAGGCGGTCTTTATCCCGCACATCCCCAATAAAAAAGCGCAGACGGGGGTCATTAAAAAGCCGCGACATCTCATACTGCTTAAATTCATCGCGCGAAAATACGATAACCTTTTTCGGGGAATAACTCTCTAATATCCGTCTTACAAAGGCTTTACCAAAAGAACCTGTGCCGCCTGTAACGGCAATGACTTTATCGTTAAACATAAGAAAAGATAGCCTATTATAGCTAAAATTGCAAGCAGCTTAGGGGTAAACTATGCAGCCCAATCCCATCCCATGAGCGCTTTATCTACTATATGTTCAAAAACTGCATCGCTTTTGAGCTTAAATATCTCGCTGCCATAGCTTTCAGGCAGCGCTGTGTGCAAGATAGAACGTATTTCAGCCCTTACCTTTTCTTTCGGCTGTGGATCGTTTTGCCAGCCCACTATAAAGAGTTCTTTTTTCTTTGTGCATAAGGCGGAATATAGCTCTTTTGCCGCGAGCTTTACCCATTTTTCTTCATCTGTTCATCTGTTTTTTTGTGCTTATTGTGCAACCAAATAACTTCTTACAGTTGCGTATACTCCAAGAGTATCAACAAAAGCCTCTGTTTCAAGAACAATAATGTCAAGATTCTCGCTATACTTTACAAACTTTGCGTATTGCAATGTGTCGCTGTGCGCTCGCGGGCATATCATGACACTAAAACTATCAGGATTTTTGATAATGCTCTCACTTAAGTGGCGGGCAATAGCAGGCATCTCCCTAATATTCTGTTGCGCTCCAGTGAGCAGGGTTACCTCAAACAGAATATTCCCACGTTCATCATAGCACACTATATCCGCACCGCCGCCTTGTGCAAATGAAGTCGGTAATCCCTCATCGTCTGTGTTATAGTTTGGCGCTACACGCAAAACAGGGTATGCTTTTTTTAAGGCAAGTGCGATCAAAAACTCAAAACGAGTTGGCTCACTGATATA
>JAISNW010000257.1 GCA_031276055.1 Deferribacteraceae bacterium
TTTTCAGATGGAGAACCCCTATAGAATCGTTATAGATGTTACAGGAACGCGGAAAGCAATACAGCCCCCTCCTCCGCCCGCAGGCGGCGGAAGACCGCCTTCAACTACCGGCGGACCTACTTTGGCAAGCGCTTTCGGCTTAAAAGTGCGCACCATAGTGATCGATCCGGGGCACGGCGGCAAAGACCCGGGCTGCAACTATTCTGGACTGAAAGAGAAAGATATAGTTTTAGACATTGCCAAAGAGCTTAGAACCCTTCTTCAAAAAGACAAATCCCTAAAAGTTTATCTGACGCGGGAAAAAGACGTATACCTCCCTTTGGAGGAGAGAACTGCAATAGCCAACAAATATAAGGCTGATTTATTCATCTCCATCCACATTAACGCTGCACCTAATAAATCCGCCAGCGGGATAGAAACCTATGTTTTAAACGTAACAAACGACGCCTCCGCCTTGGAAGTGGCGGCATTTGAAAACAAGGCGACTACGAAATCCATCTCAGATTTGCAGGGAATACTTAAGGACCTTATGCTTAATTCAAAGTTGGAAGAATCTTTAAATCTAGCGTATGCGGTGCAAAAAAATCTGGCGTCCGCTTTAAAACTTACTAAAGCACAAAATCTGGGGGTAAAGCAGGCGCCCTTTTATGTGCTTGTGGGGGCGCAGATGCCCTCTATCTTGATAGAAGCGGGTTTTCTTTCCAACAAAAAAGATGCAGAAAAATTATCTTCCTCCGCCTACCGCAAAAGTATTGCGGCTTCAATCCACAAAGGGGTTTTGGAATACAGCGCTAAATACAATAAGTAATCAAAAAATAATACGCTATTATACCTTCTAAAATCGTCAAATAATAAATTGACTTTATCTGACTAAGCAAATAGAATTCATGACTGTTATAACTTATAGATTACGGATAAAACAAGGATGACGCAAAAAATAAATAATATAGGCGGGCAGGCGGTAATTGAAGGGGTCATGATGCGCGCCCCCGGCTCCTTCGCCATAGCTGTCCGCCGGAAAGACGGTGCAATAGCGGTGCGCCGCCAAAAAATAGGGATAGATCACAGCAAACTGTTTAAGAAACCTATCTTCCGCGGAATGGTGGGGCTATATGACGCTCTAATTTTAGGGATAAAAGCGTTAAACTTCAGTGCGGAGCAGTCCGGCGGCGAAGATGAAAAGATAACGAAAAAAGAGTCTTTTTTCGGGCTTATTCTAGGGCTTCTTTTGGGGGTTTTGCTCTTTATATTCGCGCCCCTTTGGATAACGGAGTTGTTAAAGAAAATTCTACCCGTCATAGAAGAATCTTTTCTTGCGTATAACGCGGTGGACGGTGTAATCCGTGTTATATTCTTTCTTGCCTATATTATTATAATCTCCCGCATGAAAGATATACAGCGGGTTTTTGAATATCACGGGGCGGAGCATAAATCCATATTTACCTATGAAGCGGGGCTTGACCTTACGGTGGAAAACGCCAGAGGGATGAGCCGTTTCCACCCCCGCTGCGGCACTAGCTTCCTATTAATTGTAATGATAGTGGCTATCATCATATTCTCTCTTATCCCTAAAGATTCAGCTTTTATTATAAAGCTCTCCTCGCGTATAGTTCTTCTGCCGTTAATAGCAGGGCTTAGCTATGAGGTCTTAAAACTCTCCGCCCGCTTTAACAATAATAAATTGGTGAAACTTTTAACAGCGCCCGGTCTATGCCTGCAAAGGCTTACCACAAGAGAGCCCGACGATGAAGAGCTTGAAGTGGCTATAGCATCAATAAATGTAGCTTTAAGCAAAGATGAAGATAGGTTGGACAACCTGATATATGTTTGACATCCTCAACGGCGTCTGGGAGCGCTATGAACAGCTAGGAAAGCTCTTGTCTGATCCTATAGTTATAGCTGATCGTGAAAATTATCAAAAATATGCTAAAGAACACTCTGAAAAAACTCCCATAGTGGAAAAATATCTCGAGTGGAAGAGCTTGAGAACCCGCTATTTAGAGGCAAAAGAGATACTTTCCGACTCTTCGGCTGATAAAGATTTAACAGAGCTTGCCCGCTTAGATTTAGAAGAAGCTGCATCGGCTATATCAGAGGCGGAGGAGCGGCTAAAAGTTCTTCTCATCGCCAAAGACCCTTATGACGACAAGAATATATACTTAGAGATTAGGGCGGGAACAGGCGGAGACGAGGCATCCCTCTTTGCAGCTGATCTATATAGGATGTATACCCGCTATGCAGAGCTTGAGGGGTGGAAAACAGAGTTGGTCGGCTGCAACGAAACAGGGGTTGGCGGTTATCGAGAGGCGATCCTCTTAGTTAAAGGGAATAGGGCTTACAGCCGCCTAAAATATGAGGCGGGGGGGCATAGAGTCCAGCGGATACCCGAAACGGAAGCCTCCGGGCGCATCCACACCTCCGCCTGCACCGTGGCGGTAATGCCCGAAGCCGATGAAGTGGATGTGCATATAGAACCTAAAGATATTCGGGTGGATGTTTACCGTTCAGGCGGTGCGGGCGGGCAGCATATCAATACCACCGATTCCGCCGTCAGGATAACGCATATTCCAACAAATATTGTGGTTACATGTCAAGATGAAAGATCGCAGATAAAGAATAAAGAGAGGGCTATGAAACTTCTCCTTGCAAAGATATTAGAAGATAAGATAGCCCGCCAAAACTCTGAAAGGGCGGATTCACGCAAACTTCAGGTAGGTTCAGGTGATAGAAGCGAGAGGATACGCACCTACAACTTCCCGCAAAACCGTTTAACAGATCACCGGATAAACCTTACTGTTTATAACCTTGACAGAGTTATGGAAGGGGAGCTTGGAGAGATTCTTTCAGAGATAATGGCGTTTGATCAGGCGGAGAAGTTAAAAGAAGCGGGGTTGTCGTAAGTGTTTAATGGGGGCGCTTGATGGGGGCGCTTAATGGACAAACCGTGCTGTCAAGACTCTCTGCACATGGACTCTCCCGCTCGGATGCCGTTGATATTGCAGCATATCTAGCAGATGTTGAATATCATTACGCCCTTTTGAACGCGAGGAGTTTATCTATAGATGAAAAAAAGACTGCGGAGGTTGAAGAGCGGCTTTTAAGGGGAGAACCGACAGCATATATCACCCGCCGTAAAGAGTTTTACGGGTTGGAGTTTGAACTATCGCCCTCTCTATTTATACCTAGACCTGAAAGCGAGCTCTTAACAGAGCTTGCCATAAAGGAGAACCCCAAACGGATAATGGAGCTCTGCACAGGTTCAGGGGCTATCCTCCTTTCAATTTTATCCCACTTAGAATGTGCAGCAGGCTTAGGTGTTGATAATTCCCCTGAAGCAATAGCAATGGCTGAACGGAATGCAGATAGGTTAAAGCTGTCTAAAAGGGCGCTTTTTATGCAGGCGGATGTGCTGAAAGAGAACCTAGATTATACAAGATATGATCTAATAGTAATGAATCCTCCCTATCTTTCCAAAGAGGAATACGCCGCCAGCGCCCCCTCTATCTTCTATGAACCGAAAAGCGCCTTAGTTGCTGAAGAGGACGGCTATTCTTTTTATAAGAATATATTGAACAAATTGAAAAAATTTAATATCATGCTCTTGCTCTTAGAGATTGGGGCGCAGCAAGCGGACAAGGCAGCGCAAATTGCTCAAGACTGCGGCTTTTCAGTCTCTGTTCATAGAGATTTAGCACAAAGAGAGCGGGTAATTAGAGCTTACAAGGGGTAAATAGATCAAAAAAAGGCGGGTTGTGGATAAATTAATCATTAAGGGCGGCAGAGAGCTTGTAGGAGATGTGTTTGTCAGCGGTTCTAAGAACGCCGCTCTTCCTATAATGGCGGCGGCTCTTCTAGCTGAAGGGCGTTATAGGATCACAAACGTTCCTATCCTGAAAGATGTGTTTTCTATGGGAGAGCTCTTAGGAAGGCTCGGGGTTGAGAACTCTTTTGAAGAGGGCGCTCTAATATTAGATAATCAGGATGGTGCAGCGGTAGACGCCCCC
>JAISNW010000017.1 GCA_031276055.1 Deferribacteraceae bacterium
AATATCAGCTGTGAAGTATCGTTAATATCGCCTGTGGCGATGGAGCAAGGTTTGCGCTTTGCCATAAGAGAGGGCGGACGCACCGTCGGTGCGGGCGTGGTAAGCGAGATCATAGAGTAAGCACCCGGAGGGTTCATAAATGCAAGAACAGAAGATACGCATCAAACTTAAAGCGTTTGAGCATAAAGTTTTAGACAAGGCGGTGAAAGATATAGTCAACACCGCCCGCCGCAACGGCGCTAGAGTGGTGGGTCCGGTGCCGCTTCCTATGCGTATAGAAAAGTTTGTTGTTACGCGCTCGCCGCATGTTGACAAAAAGTCGCGGGAGCAGTTTGAAATACGCACCCATAAACGTTTGATCGATATATTTGATTATACCAATCCGACCATTGAGGCTCTTACAAGATTGGAACTATCCGCCGGCGTGGATGTGGAGATAAAACTCTAATATTAAGGTAGGTTTCCATGTTAAAAGGGATAATAGGAAGAAAGATCGGTATGACGCAGGTTTTTACCCCTGAAGGGAATGTGATTCCCGTTACGGTGGTGGAGGCTGGTCCATGTGTAATTACACAGAAGAAGACTGTATCTACCGATGGATATAATGCGTTGCAGCTCGGTTTCGGCAGAGTGTCATCGCCGAAACGGGTTAATAAACCGCTCGGCGGACACTTCAAAAAGGCGGGAGTCGAGCCGATGAAACACCTTAGAGAAGTTCGCTTAGAAGATGTTGATTCGTTTAATGTTGGGCAGGTTATAAGCGCTGAAATCTTCGCCGAAGGCGAGTTTGTGGATGTTCAAGGAATATCTATAGGCAAAGGCACGCAGGGCGTTATGAAACGTCATAATTTTAGAGGCGGTCCAGGCGGACACGGTTCTACATTCCACCGAAGAGTCGGCTCTATAGGGATGAAAGAGTGGCCTGCTGAAACGCCTAAGGGGAAGAAGATGGCAGGGCGCATGGGCAACGAGAAGGTGACTATCCAGTCGTTAAAGATAGTCCGCGTTATGCCTGAGAAAAACCTTATTCTAATACAAGGTGCGCTCCCAGGCCACGCAAACGGCGTAATTTATATTAAAGCCACCGTTAAAAAGAACAGGTAGGGAGGGCTTATGGCGCAGATTGAGATAAGAAATCAGCTAAACGAGGTTACAGGCAGCACCCATATAAGCGATGAGATTGTGGGGGCTAAGGTAAACCCTGCGCTGATACATGAGGTTGTTACTATGCAGCTTGCCTGCCGCAGAGCTGGAACGCATAAAACAAAAACCAGAGGCTTTGTTTCAGGCGGCGGACGCAAACCTTGGAAACAGAAAGGAACAGGGCGGGCGCGTTCGGGTTCTACACGTTCGCCTATCTGGAAGGGCGGCGGCGTTATTTTCGGACCGCAGCCTAGAGATTACTCCTACAATATGCCTAAGAAAAAGGTTAAAGCCGCATTAAAATCTATAATCAGCTCTAAATTTTCTGAAAACCGCATAATATTTATAGATGAATTCAAGATTGAAAGCAGAAAAACTAGAGATGCAGTAAAGGCGCTGGCTAACTTTGCGGGCGGGGATTTCCGTGCTGTTAGGGGGGCAAAATCCCCCAAAGGCTCAGAGGGTTTGAGAAGGGCTCTCATTATAACGGATAATTTTGAAGATTCTGCATATATATCTATGCGCAACCTTCCCCAGATTAACTTTCTTCATATAGACGGGCTTAACGTTTATGATATAGCTAAGGCAGGGAAGATATTTATATTTGCCCGTTCAATCCCTGCTTTAGAAGAGAAATTCGGCGGCAAAAAAGAGGAAGAGGGTTAATATGATTACCTTGTATGATGTTATTAGAATCCCCGCCATGACGGAAAAGGCTATACAGCTTAAAGAGAAGAGAAATTCTATAGTCTTTAAGGTTCATCCGAAAGCGGATAAAACCCAGATAAAAGCTGCTGTGGAGAGTTTTTTCAGCGTGAAGGTTGAGGCTGTCCGCACTATGAATTACAGAGGGAAAGTTAAACGTTTCGGCAAAAACGTAGGTCGCCGCAAAGATTGGAAAAAAGCTGTGGTAGTGCTTGCAGAAGGGGAGAGCATCCCCGATTTTGTATAGAGGATAAAGATGGGAATAAAAACTTTCAAACCCACCTCTAAGGGGGTTCGATTCAAGAGCTCGAATGACTTTGCTGAAATTACTGCAACAAAGCCTGAGAAGTCTCTCTCAAAGAGCAAGAAGCGCAAGAGCGGGCGCAACAGCGCCGGCAGAATTACAGTTCGGCATATGGGAGGCGGGCATAAGAGGCGTTATAGGATAATAGATTTTAAGAGAAACAAAGAAGGGATAGACGGCAAGATTGCGTCCATAGAATACGATCCTAACCGCAGCGCCAACATCGCCCTTGTAAACTATATAGACGGCGAAAAGAGGTATATCTTGGCTCCTAACGGATTAAAGGTTGGGGATGTTATAACAAGCGGCGGCGAGGCGGATATAAAAACAGGCAATTCAAGGAGGCTTTTTGAACTGCCCGTTGGAACTTTAATACATAATATAGAGATGCGTCCGGGTAAAGGCGGGCAGCTTGTGCGCTCCGCTGGAACTTTCGCCCAGCTTCTCTCAAAGGAAGGGGCTTATTGCCATGTGCGCCTCCCATCAGGCGAGGTTCGTTTAATAAAATCTGAGTGCCGCGCCAGCATAGGGCAGGTGGGTAATCTAGATCACGAAAATATTAGTTTAGGAAAGGCGGGGCGGAAACGTTGGCTGGGGGTGCGCCCTACTGTGCGCGGCGTTGCCATGAACCCTGTAGACCACCCGCACGGCGGCGGAGAAGGGCGGACATCCGGTGGACGCCACCCTGTCACTCCATGGGGCAAGCCTACCAAGGGCTATAAAACACGGAAGAAGAACAAGCCGTCTAACAAATATATTATTACCAAAAGGAAGTAGGAGGCTGATAAAGTGCCAAGATCACTAAAAAAAGGTCCTTTTATAGATGAATCTATCATTAAAAAGACAGCGGCGGCAAAGCAGACAGGCGATAAGAAGCTGATTAAAACATGGTCGCGCCGAAGCACTGTCAGCCCGGATATGGTTGGGCTTACTTTCGCTGTCCATAATGGGCAGAAGTTTG
>JAISNW010000026.1 GCA_031276055.1 Deferribacteraceae bacterium
CATAGTTTGGTGGAAAGCTGTATCAAAGATGGCAACATGGGGGATATTAGGCAGAATGCGCATAGCGGCGTTTATCCCCTCTAGGTTTGGGGGGTTGTGAAGCGGGGCAAGCACTGAAAGCTCTTTCACCGCCTTTATTACCTCGCCGTCTCTCTGGACGCTCTTTGAAAAATACTCCCCGCCGTGCACCACGCGGTGCGCAACCGCCGCCACAACTGCGTTAGGGGTAAATAGATCAAGTATGAGTTGAAAGGCGTATTGATAATCTTCAATGGGTATCTCTTTTGTTATGTGCATCGTTTCTGTGGTGCACGATAGGGAGGAAGAGTTTGTGCCGATCCGCTCCGCTATCCCTTTCACAATGCTTTTTTTGAGCTCCCAATCGTAAAGCATATACTTAATTGAAGAGCTCCCGCAGTTAAGGGCAAGGATCTTCATAAAAGTCAATCCGCATTTAAGGTCAACTTTACCTTAACGATGCTGCTCTCTCCGAAACGGAAAGCCATAGGGTTGTTGCTGATAAGGGCTAGAATATAAATCTCCCCATTTTCTGTGTAGCTGAATACATCTGTAACAACGGGGTCTATCCCATCAGGGGATGATGCCTTCTTTCTCATAATCCCATTTTTATATCCGTATACTTCTAAATACGAATCAGAAAATATAAGGGTATTCACTAAAACCCGCGTATAAAGTTCATTGCGGGCTATAACAAAGAGTTCGTCGCTTAATATCTCTATTCTAGGAACTACATATATAGTTTTTTCCAACTTCGCCTGCGCCGAAGAAGAGCTTGTTGCAGTGGGAATAGGGGATGTTGAAGGGGTGGATGAGGAGATGGTGAGGGTTAAAAATGTATCTCCAAAATAGCCGGATGCGTTGTATTCCACCCCCTTAAATGTGGAGAATGAGAGTGTTGAACCTTTAGCGACATTTAATAAGATGTTCTCATCCTGCTGTAATATAGAAAAGCCGAAGAGACGTTTGCCTAGACTCCCTGCTAAAGCGCTGCCTGTTTTATACTCCCCATCGGCGTATAAAAACTCGTAGATTTCACCCGAATAATCGCCGACTGTGGCTATCTTCTGAACAAAAAGCCGCCTCTCCCCTTTCATATTGACGCTTCTAAAGAGCCAAGGCAGATTCTCCGCCGCCTTTTCAAATTTACCGTCTTTATACCTATATATAAGCGAGCGAATCTCTCTGCTTCTATACAGCTGTGTAACAAAGATCTCTGATACGCCGTCTTTATCAAGGTCTGCAGCTTCCACCGTTAAAAGTTTAGAAAAACCGTCGTCAATCTCTCTAACTGTTGTGAAATCAACTGCATCTAAGAGGTATATCTCGTCTTCAGTTATCCCAACTAGATAGTCTTTTGCTTCGTCTGTTACCCTGCCATAGGCTATAGAGTGGAAACGCCCGCCGCTTAACGTTTTGCGATAGAGAGTCTCCAACTTATACTCATATTGGACTGTTGAAAAGTTGCCCGAAAATAGAACAGTTTTGCCTAATTCAAAAGAGTAGATAAGGTTGTCTTCAACCCTGCGGATATTAAAGGTGTATACATCTTTACCCTGTTTCGCCTCTCTTAAAAGGTGGCTTGCCGAGAGGAGATTTTTCAACACAGCCTCTTCGCCTTCAGAGATATTGGTTAGAGCAAGATGAACAGGCAACGGCAGGGGGAGTAAAACAGCATCTCCTACCTGAGGGGGGATATTCCCGCTGAACTGTGCATCAGAGTATTTTTCAAAAATCTTTGTGATGCTCGCCGTTCCGCTCTTTTTCTGCTTTTGCCCTAAAACCGCGCCTGTAACAGGGTGGATAATATCCTCCCCCTTCTGCATCAGTTCAAAAACCAGCCCGACCGCAGGCTTTTTATCTGCACCAATATCTATAGAAACAGCGCTGCCGTCAACAGCAACGACGATCCCTTTCATATCCGCCGCCCAATCTTCAGCAGATAAAAAGAGCTCTTCTACACCGCCCGCCGTTTCCGCGCTTTCAGCAAAGGCTGAACCTGATATTAACAGAAGCAGAGAGAAGAAAGATAAAATTACATTCAGCTTTATTATACGCAGCCTCATAAGCCCTACCTATAGGATATAACTGCTCAAATCTTTATTCTTAACGATCTGATCCAGTTTAGAATAAACATAGTCGCGGTTTACTTCAACTACCCCCTCTACATTTTCGGGGGCGTCAAAGGAAATTTGCTCCAAAACCTTTTCAAGCAGGGTGTGAAGCCGCCGCGCCCCGATGTTCTCTATATTTTCGTTCATCTCACATGCAATCTGGGCTATGGCGTCTATACCGTCTTTCTTAAAGGAGAGTTTCACCCCGTCTTGTTCAAGCAAGGCTTTATACTGCTTTGTGAGGGAATTTTTAGGCTCTTGAAGAATCCTAATAAAATCATCTTTTTTAAGGTTGTCAAGCTCCACCCTTATAGGAAAACGCCCCTGAAGTTCAGGGAGGAGATCGGACGGTTTAGCCGCCGAAAAAGCCCCTGCAGCTATAAAGAGGATATGGTCTGTTTTTACCATCCCATATTTTGTAATAACGGTTGAACCTTCCACTATAGGCAGGAGATCACGTTGAACCCCCTCTCGCGATACATCCCCGCCCCAATTTGATTTATCGCTGCGGCATATCTTGTCTATCTCGTCAAGGAAGATAATCCCTGACTGTTCCACCCTCTTTAATGCAATGGAGCGCACTTCGTCTATATCCACCTGTTTTGCAATCTCCTGCTGCTCTATAATAGAGCGGGCTTCTTTTATAGGGAGCTTTTTAGCCTTTTTCTTACCTGGGAAGAGGTTTTTCATGGCGTCTTGAAGGTTAAGCCCCATCTCTTCTAAACCCATATTGGAAAAAACCTCTATCTGCGGGCCGGAATCTTCCACCTGCAGCTCTATCTCCCGCTCTTCCAACTTTCCTTTTCTTAGAGAAGTTCTAAGTTTTTCCAAGGTAGTGGAGTTTTCTGCATCCGCCCCGCCCGGCAGCAGCAGGCTCAAGATGCGGTTTTCAACGGTTTTTCCCACCGTCTCTTCGACCGCCTCGCGCATCTCGGTGCGAACCATAGATACTGAAATCTCCACGAGGTCTCTAATCATCGATTCTACATCTCTGCCCACATAGCCTACTTCAGTAAATTTGCTTGCCTCAACCTTGATAAATGGAGATTTGGTCAACTTTGCAAGCCGTCTTGCAACTTCGGTCTTGCCTACCCCTGTTGCGCCTATCATGATGATATTTTTTGGGGTGACGTCTTCTTGAAGGCTTTCAGGCAGCTGCAATCTGCGCCACCTGTTGCGCAGGGAGATCGCTACAGCTTTTTTAGCCCCTGCCTGTCCGACTATATATTTGTCTAACTCTGCAACTGTCTGTTGCGGAGTTAGGCTTACAACCTCATCAAATTTTGGTGACAACCTAGAGTTCCTCCACTATTATATTATGATTTGTATATATACATATATCCGCCGCGACTGACAAGGCTTTTTCTGCAATTTCCTTAGCAGAAAGGTTTGTGGTGTCAAGCATCGCCTTTGCAGCCGCTAAAGCGTAAGAACCTCCTGAACCGATCCCTACGACTCCGCTATCCGCCTCTATTACATCTCCTGTTCCTGATAGGGTGAAGATGTGCTCGTTATCCGCTGCAATCATAAGGGCTTCAAGCCGCCTTAAATACCTATCCATCCGCCAATCTTTGGCAAATTCCACAACCGAGCGGTATAAACTGGAGCCGTGCTCTGAAAGTTTCTGTTCAAAGCGCTCCAATAAGGTAAAGGCATCCGCAGCGCTGCCTGCAAAGCCTGAAAGTATCTTCCCGCCCGCTAATTTACGCACCTTGCGTGCATTCCCTTTAGCTACGGTATTGCCCATAGTTACCTGTCCATCCGCCGCCATAGCGGTTTTACCGTCTCTCTTAACAGTAATAACTGTTGTAGAGCGCGTAATATATTGCTTGTTCACTGGCATATCTACCTCAAATTTATCTCAATTTATTAACGTTGTTTTAACTCAAACTCTGTATCTGAAAGGGGTTTATAGAGAGGAGTCTGTTTTGCGCCTTTCGGCATCCCTTTTTTTATTACTTCTAAGAGGGATGTTCCTGTAAAGCCGTCTTTTGGGGGAGCGCTAAGCGCTTTTATCAGAACCTCTGCAAAAACCGAGTGTTTCCCCCGCCCTATATCTGCAACTGGTTCTAAAGAACCAGAGGCTATAAAGCCTTTTAAGGCGCTGTTTGCCTTGCTTGCTTCAGATACTGCGCCCGAAAAGCAGCTGTCTGCAATAACGATGACCTGTTTTGCCTTCATAGCGGCAAGGTTCGCTGTCAATTGGGCGGTGTATACAGCTTTAGTATCATCGCCTGCAGCGCTGTCATACACCTGCCAATACGCTCTGGCGCCGTCTAAAACCCCATGCCCCGCAAAAAATATAATGAGGCTGTCTTCAGCCGTCAAACTGCGGCGCAGACGGTTAATCTCCCCCATGACTGCATCTCTTGCAGCAGCTCTTCCTAAGAGGAGCACTGGTTCATACCCATATTTTGAGCGGAGGAGTTCTGCTATTGTTCTAGCATCAAACTCTGGAGTTCTAAGGGCGGGCAGATTTGCATATCTATTAATCCCTATAACAAGTGCAATCTTCTTCCCCCCCTGCTGCTGTATAGCAGCATTATCTTCTATAGCCGCCTCTTTTGTTAAGGTATGAGTTATAGAGCTAGTGTTGCCCAAAATATCTGAAGCGGATATAATAAGCTCTCTACCCTCCGGCGGCACAATAATCTCTATCCTGAATTCACCCCCGCCGCCAAGTTCAAGGGGGATAGAGTCATAACGAGCCCATGATATTGTAGAGTTGTCTGTGATCCGCCCTGTTATAACGGTAATCTTATCTTCAGCTTTTATAGGGGCTATCCCGCGTTCATCTAAGGAGATGATAGGACCGGTTTTGTCTATAATATCTGTAAACGTTCTCTGCCGCTCGCTGAGCGGTGCGCTCGTTATTTTGGGAAGCTCCAGCTTGTAGTTCATCCGCTCCGGCTTGTGCACTGTATTCGCTGCAGCGGAAAAGGGGATAATCCGCTCGCCCGAAGTGTAGTTTACATATTTTCCAAAAGGTCCGACGCCGTCTACATAACCTACTGAATCAGCGGTAAGGGTGGCATCCCTGAAGGCGTAGATATTGCGTATTTGCCGCTTATCTGTGGTGTAGCGCAGCTGAATATACCCGCCGATGTCGCCTGGGCTGTAATAGGCTAAAACAATATAGCGGAAGAACGGATCGATGGCGGCATTGTTTATCGGCAGCGGCGGTTCAAGGGAGATAGACTCCGCCTCATTGCTGTTCATATCCCACACCACCCCTTGACCGTCATCTCCGCCTGCCAGCACGAACCTGCCATCCGCTGTAATATCCACCGCACGCGCTATATCTGTTAGGCGGGAGAGCTTAACCGCCTGCCTATCTAGGCTTTTGTCTATGACGGCTGCTCCATAATCGCCTGAAACAGCAACTCTCCCTTGAGCGACCGCTATATCTGTGAGCCTTCCCAATGCCAACGCTGCAGTTTTCCTAAGGGCAAAACCTGATAGGTTGTATCTACGGACGCGTCCATCTTTAGAGGCGGTAAATATAGAGAGGGTAATCTCATCCGCCGCTATCGCCAGCACTTCTGAAGGAGTTTCCTGACATGCGGAATACCGTTTTGAGGTTAGGTTGAAGGTGCATATGCGCTTTCCTTGAGCGGCTGCCCCAAATTCTCGAGCAACGCTTACGGCATTAGGCTTAAAGGTGGAAAAACCTTCTATCTCTGTTAAGAGATCAACTTGCGCTATCTCGGCATAATAGAGTTTATCGGAGGCTATTAAGAGCGCTGCGGAGTCTTCAGTAAACGCTATATCCGCCACCGCTTTCGGCATTAAGATCGTTTCTCCCGTCTGCATACCGTTGGAGGATGAAAAGATGCGGACAGAGCCGTCTGAAAAAGCCGCCGCTATAAGCGCGCCGTCTCGGCTGATATCTATGGTTGTTGCAGAAAACGCTTCCTCAATATCCACTTTTAACTTCATAGCCCCTGAAAGAAAGGGTGCAATACATAAGAGACAGAGCGCGGCAGACAGTGCTTTCAAGAACCAACCTCCGAATAAATAATCAGAGAGCCTTCATAAAAGGGTGCATCTTTTACCGCTCTCCTAAAATCAGCTAGGATTCTCCCTGCCGATCCGTTTATATCATAAACGCCGTTATAGGTGTTATAGGAATATTGAGGGAGATAATCTTCAATATTGCCCATTACCCCCAAAAGATACAAAGTTTCAGCTTCATACGGCGGTTCAACCTTCACCCGCATCAACTCTGTTTCAAACCCTGCCGCCGCTCTTTTTATAGGGGAGTTCTCCTCAAGCGGGAGCAGATAAGCGCCTCCGTCTTTTGAAACAACCATAACAACCGCCGAAGCATCATCAGAAAAGCGGGCGTACAACCTTAAAAGCTCTCCCCCTTTCAGATAGATAGGCTCTTGCTTAAAGAGGCTCTTATCGGTGTAAAAATATCCCCTTAATGTGCTTGTCCACACGCTGCTAAGCTCTTCAGAGCGGTTAGTGGGCATATCCCCATGAAAACGGCGCATCGCCTCTAACTTCTTATAGGCGAGAGTTGATTCACAGCTTATATTTTCGCAAACTGAACGGTTTGCTATAGCCGTCGCGGTTTGTAAAGGTTTACCCAATCGGTCTTTTAGGATGCAGACTATTAAGAATTGCTCTTTTGACGGGTCAAACTCACAGCTTAAAATATTGTGCGCATTTTCAAGCGAAGCCCCAGTAGATATAAGCCTTGCTAAAGCTGTTCCAAAAGGGGTGACAGAGGTTGTGCCTGTTATAACGGGTGGATAGGCGTAATAATTTTTATAGGTAATGCCTGCTCTTATATTGTTTGCAATCTGCTCAATATCTCCGCTTGCAGCGCGCATAGCTATAAGTTCTGTTTCAATCTCCTCCCGCGTTTTATTAGGTTCAACCGTTTCAACCCCTAAAAAGCGGGCAGCCGCTTTCACCTTGCTTAACTCTTGATACAGCGGGATCGCCTTCATATAGTTGGCATTTTTTACGCTATCATTGATTTTGTCCGTTTTTGTGAATGCGTTTATCTGCCTTGCAAGCTCTGAAGCGCGGCTTTTATAGGCGTTAGGGGCTTTGCTCATATCAAAAGATACTCTGGTGCACTCCCCTTTCCGCTCCGTTTTATAGGCATATATCGGAATATCTGTTTCAGTGCGGATAAAGTAGCTTAGAGCCCCTTCAGCGGCAGAACTCCCCTTAAAATAGAGCTTTGAGGAGACGTAAACCTCGATCTGCGAGGCGAGATCATCAAGAGCATATTTCAACGCCTTTTCCCGCACGGCATCGCAGCCTTCCCCAATGGCCCCAACGGCCCCAATGGGTTCTGCAAACGATAATACAGGCGCGAGGAAAAGGATTGGCAAGATAAACCATCTCATAGGAGAATCTAGCATAATATTAATGATTCTGCAATCTAAGCATTCAACAAAAAAACCTTTATTTTCTATGGGCGTTATTGTATCATAAGTGCATGAACGGTGAAGATAGCTATAAGAGCAACTATTTTGTAAATTGGCACATCTCATTCTCTCCTGAAGGCTCAAGCGAGCTTAGGGTCGGCTACCCTACCTTAGAGGATGCAAAAGCGGGCGCTGAAGAGGTCTTTAGGGCTTATACGCAGAAAGATATTGATATTGAAGATGCAGCGGGGAATATAATCCTTAAAGCCGAGTGGCATCCCCTGCCGCTGACAGAGAGCGAGCGTAAAGAGTTGCCCATCCTCTTTGATGACGGCAATGCGGGCTGGTATCTCGGCTGGATTGAAACTTCATGACATTTCAAGAGCTCCTTCAACATATTCGCGCTCAAGCCTTTTCTGAGCGCGGCAAGGGAGATCTCTTTGAACGTGCAATGCGGGGGTTTCTTAAAACATACCCTTTGTATGAGAGCGCCTTTCGTGAAGTTTGGCTCTGGAACGATTTCCCTTATAGAAGCGCTCTAAGCTCTAAAGATACAGGGATCGATCTTGCCGCCCTCACCTTTGATGGTGAATATTGGGCGGTGCAGTGCAAGTGCTATCAAGAAGACAGATACATCGATAAAGCCGAGGTGGATTCTTTTCTCTCCCTCTCAGGCAAGAGCTTTAGCGCCCCCACAGATACCAGCCCCACAGATAAGCCGGAGGTTTTCCGTTTTTCTAAACGTCTCTGGCTCTCTACCACAAACCGTTGGACAAGCGATGCTGAAAACACCATAAAAGATCAGTCCCCTGAAGTGCTGCGCTTAAACCTTGTTGATCTTGAAGCAGCCCCGGTGGATTGGGAGCTGCTCATTAAGGGGGATATAGGCGCAAAAGCCCGAAAGGCGAAGAAACGTTTAAGGGCGCATCAAGCTGAAGCTGTTGAAAAGGTTCTTGAACACTTTAAGTTGAACGATAGGGCGAAGCTGATAATGGCTTGCGGCACGGGGAAAACCTTTACATCGTTAAAGATAGCTGAAAATATAGGAGTTGAGCAGAATAAGGGGAGGGTTGTTTTATTCTTAACTCCGTCTATAGCCCTTTTAGCGCAGACATTGCGGGAGTGGGCGGGCGATGCAGAATTAGCTTTAACCCCTATCTGCATCTGTTCAGATGCGGGCGTCTCTAAAAAATCTCTTGAAGAAGATGCAAGCATCTTAGATTTAGCCCTTCCCGCCTCTACAGATGCAGAGAATATTGTTAAGCAGTTCAAGCGGGCGCAGGCTGGGCAGAAAGAGGGTTTAATAGTATTCTTCTCCACATATCAATCTATAGGGGTCGTTCAAGCAGCGCAGCGCGAGCTAGCTTTTGAGTTTGACATTATTATATGCGATGAAGCCCATAGAACAACAGGGATCACCTTAAAAGGCGAAGAGAGCAGCGCGTTTGTAAAGGTTCATTCAATCGATAATATCAGAGCCAAAAAACGTTTATATATGACGGCGACCCCCCGTCTGTATCATGAGAACTCCAAAACAAAAGCTATAGAAAAAGAGGCGGTTTTAGCCTCTATGGACGATGAAGCGGTATATGGGGCGGAGGCGCACCGCATCGGTTTCGGCGAGGCGGTGGATCGCAAACTCTTATCTGATTACAAGGTGTTTGTCTTTGTGCTTGACGGGGCGGCGGAGCTGCAAGATTTTCTCTCTCAAGGCGAAACAGAGATAAGCACGGATGACGTCAGCAAGCTCATAGGCTGCATAAACGCCCTCTCCAAACGTTCTTCGTCAACAGCGGATCTTATAAGGTTTTCTGATCCTAAACCTATGAGGCGCGCTGTAATGTTCTGCCCCACTATTAAAGCATCTATGGCGGCGGCGCGCACCTTTGAGAAGTATAAGGGGGAGTATTACGCAAAATTCCCCCCAGATATTAAGGCTCTTCTAGTTTCAGCAGAGGCTCATCATATTGACGGTTCTATGGGGATGCCCAAACGCAGCGGGGAGCTTGCATGGCTGAAGAGTGTAGACATTGAAAAGAACGAGTGCAGAATCTTAACCAATGTCCGCTGCCTTACAGAAGGGATAGACGTTCCCACATTGGACGCAGTAATCTTCCTTTCTGCTAAAAATTCAGAGATAGACGTTGTCCAAGCTGTTGGACGCGTAATGCGCACCGCCCATGATAAAGAGTATGGTTATATTATAATCCCTGTGATAATCCCTTCAGACATCGCCCCTGAACACGCCTTAGAAGACAACGCCCGCTATAAAACACTCTGGTCTGTTCTAAACGCTCTAAGGGCGCATGACGACCGCTTTGACGTCTTTATAAACAAGATAAACCTTAATATAGTTAAAAACCCCCCTAATGCGCTGAGAGGCGATGGCTCTGATGAGGCGGGCGATGACGGCGGCGGGGATTCTCGGATTATTATATCGCTGCCTCCAAGGGTGCAGTTCGTGCAGAACGCTATATACGCCCGCATGGTGGAGAAGGTGGGCAATAAGCAGTATTGGGATAGGTGGGCTAAAGACGTCACCGTTATAGCAGAGGGTTATACCGCCCGCATAAGAGGGCTTATAGCGCAAGACGGGCAGCATAGAGATGCGTTTAATAAATTTTTAACCTCTCTGCAAGAGGCGCTCAACCCTTCTGTAGATGAAGCCGCAGCTGTGGAGATGCTTGCACAGCACTATATAACTAAACCTGTCTTTGAGGCTCTCTTTGAAAATTATTCTTTTGTGGAGAGCAACCCTGTATCAAAAGCTCTGCAAGGGATAGTGAATATCTTAGAGGAGCTTGAAGAAGATAGGCTTAAACTCACCCGCTTCTATGAATCCGTGCGCAGGCGCGTCGAGGGGATAAAGAGCCCAAAGGCAAAGCAGGCGGTAATAACAGAACTTTATGATAAGTTCTTTGACGCCGCCTTTAAGAAGACCACCGAGAAGTTGGGGATAGTATACACCCCTGTGGAGATTGTAGATTTTATCAACCTCTCTGTTGCGAAGATTATAAAGCAGGAGTTCAACCGCTCGTTGTCAGATGAGGGGGTGCATATATTAGACCCATTTACAGGAACAGGAACTTTTATAGCCCGTTTAATAGAGAGCTCTCTTATAGAGGCCGCTGCGCTGCCTCGAAAGTATAAACAGGAGATTCACGCCAATGAGATAGTCTTATTGGCTTATTATATAGCATCGGTGAATATAGAGAACGCTTATCATGATGCATGCGCTCAACAGGCGCAGGGCGGTTATCTCCCATTTGACGGCGTCTGTTTTACAGACACCTTTCAGCTAGGGGAGAAAGAGCACTCGGAGATCGCCTATTCTCAAACACTCAGCGGCAACTTTGATAGAATAATAGATCAGAAAGCCGCCTCTATACAGGTTATTATAGGCAATCCGCCATATTCTGCAGGTCAGAAATCCGCCAATGACGACGCCAAAAATGAGAAGTATGAGCTTTTAGACGCCCGTATAGCTGAACACTATGCAAAAGGCGCCAATGCGCAGAATAAAAACTCGTTATACGACAGCTATATTAGGGCTTTTAGGTGGTCGACGGATAGGTTGAGGGGGCAGGATGGAATTATAGCCTTTGTAAC
>JAISNW010000033.1 GCA_031276055.1 Deferribacteraceae bacterium
GTCTGCTCTAGGGAATTTATCAATATGGCACTTTCTGCAAAGATCAACCCCCTCTCCGCTCGCTCTAAGAAGATGCCCGCCTGACGCTCCATGAGGTGCATGGCAGGAGATGCATTCAACCTTATCTTTTGCGGTCGATATTATGTGCAGCGGGTGGCTGCGTTCGCCTAATGTGTCTTTATGGCAGGATAGACAGAGCTTTGAATCGCTCGCATCCACCCTTAAAAAAGGTTTACCGACGTTTGCTTTAGCGTGGGTTTTCTCCCAGTCGGCAACATGGCAGGTAGAACAGACAATTTCAGAGTTTATAAGGGGGAGATTATTAGGGATCATCTCAGCAGGAGGCGCTTCGCCTACCTTGTGCGAGTCTTTATATTCAGAGCGTAGGGGATAAACTGTTGTAGAATATTTACCAATATGGCAGGATGAACATATTTCATCTTTCGGCGGCGTCTGCCCAGAAGCCGTAAAGAAAAGAGCCGCCGTAAGATAAACCAATACTGATCGCGCTAAAATAAACCTCATGCTGTTCCCCTAAAATGCAATAAAAGTTTACTATAAAGATCGCTATAAAAATGCCATGATTTTTATCTACAATAATGGTTATAACACAGAATAAAAAATAAAAAAAGATGAAATTTGTATTATTTTTAGTTAGTGTGGCATATTAACTTTATCCCTCGCGCGATTCCCATCCAGAATCGATAAATATTCTCGGTGAGTTTGACTTTAAAAGATAATCTGTTAATATCTAACAGATGAAAGAGTTTATACTTGTGACAGGCGGGGCGGGATATATCGGTTCGCATACAGTGCAGGCTCTAAGTGGGCACGGATATATTCCCATTGTATATGATAATCTCTCGGAAGGGCATAGACAAGCGGTTGACGGCAATATCTTAGTTGTGGGGGATACAGCGGACGCCGCCGCCCTAAACGAGCTTTTCAGCCGATATAACTTTTCGGCGGTTATTCACTTCGCCGCCTCAAGCCTTGTAGGCGAATCTGTTGTAGAGCCCGCTAAATACTATTCCAACAATCTAGCAGCCACTATTACGCTTTTAAGCGCTGCCCTTAAATTTGGCGTAAAAAATTTCATATTCTCTTCTACATGCGCAACCTACGGCTGCCCCGTATATACCCCGATAGATGAGAAGCACCCGCAGCTGCCTATCAACCCTTATGGCAGCTCAAAACTTATGGTTGAAATGCTGCTTAGAGATTATAACAAGGGATACGGCTTAAATTATGCCATATTACGTTACTTCAACGCTGCAGGGGCGCACCCTCATTTTCCTATTGGGGAGAGCCACCGCCGCGAAACCCACCTGATCCCTCTTATCTTAAAAACCCTCCTCAAAAACAGCGATAGGAAGCTAACTATCTTTGGGGAAGATTATGATACTCCTGACGGAACGTGCATTCGAGATTATATACATGTAACAGATCTTGCAGAGGCGCATATTTCAGCAATGCAGAAACTCCTCTCTAGCAGCGGCTCTTTTGCGGTAAACCTTGCTGTAGGCAGGGGGTGCTCTGTAAAAGAGGCGGTGAAAGCAGCCGAAGATGTAACAGGGCTTAAAGTCCCTCTTGTTCATGGCTCTAGGCGGGAGGGGGATCCTCCTGTCCTTGTGGCTGACAACTTGCTTGCAAAAGAGCTGCTGGGCTTTTCCCCAAAGTATACGGACATCCGAGAGATTATTCAAACTGCGTGGAATTGGGAACTCAATAGAAGGTTTTAATTAGCGGGGTAGATATGAGAGCAGCAATTATTGGAACAGGTTATGTGGGGCTGCCTACAGGGACGGGGTTTGCTGAATTAGGCAATGATGTTGTATGTATTGACAAACTCACAGAAAAGATAGATATGCTCAATGACGGCAAGATCACCATCTTTGAGGAAGGCTTGGAAGAGTTATACCAGAAAAATAGGAGAGCGGGGAGGCTTAAATTTTCATCAGATATAGCACAGATTGAAGGTGCAGATGTGGTGATAATAGCTGTCGGCACCCCAACCCACCCTGTAACAAAAGAGGCGGATCTAAGCTGTCTCTTTGAAGCTGCTGAAGAGCTTGCCGTATACTTAAAAAAATATACAGTGGTTGCACTCAAATCAACTGTGCCCGTTTGCACAGGCGCAGAGGTAGAGAGGATTATATCTAAAAAAAATCCAAGTGCGGATTTTGATCTTGTTTCTATCCCCGAATTTCTAAGGGAAGGGTTTGCCGTTTATGATTTTTTCAACCCCGATAGGATAGTTATTGGCACAGATTCTGCAAGGGCGATAGCCGTTTTGAATAGACTATACGCCCCTTTTAGCCCTAAAACGCCGATTCTAATTACAACAAGGAATTCAGCAGAGCTTATTAAATACGCATCCAACGCTTTTCTTGCTATGAAAATTTTATATATCAACGAAATATCCAACTTTTGCGAAAAGTGCGGTGCAAAGATAGAAGAGGTTGCAAAGGGGATGGGGCTTGATTCAAGGATAGGTTCAAAATTCCTAAAACCTGGTCCAGGCTACGGCGGTTCGTGTTTTCCAAAAGATACCCTCGCATTAACGAAGATGGCAAAGCGTTATAATGTGAGCCTTCATCTCACTGACACCGCTATAGAAAAAAATGAAGAACGTAAACTTGACATGGCGCACCGCATTGCAGATATAATGGGTGCACAGAGCGCAACAGCGGCAATCTTGGGGCTTACCTATAAGAGCGGAACAGACGATGTGCGCCAATCGCCTGCTATAGACATCTGCAAAGAGCTTTTGCGTCTAGGAATATCTCTACGTGTATATGACCCTAAAGGGATGCAAAACGCTGAAGAACAGCTGAAAGATCAAGTTTACTATGCAGCAGATCCCTATGACGCCGCCGCCAATGCGGATGCGCTCGTCATCCTTACTGAGTGGGATGAATTTGCTGAGCTTGATTTTAATAGGATAAGAGATCTAATGCAATCTGCTAAAATAGTTGATTTCAGAAATATCCTAAACAGCAGGCAGGTTGAAGGCTTCCTCTATCACAGGCTTGGCTGCGGGGTTCATCCTTGCTCACTCGTAAACTCGTGAATTCCCCTTTCGTCTTTTAGTTAGATTTTTTAGTTAGATTTTTTCGATAAAACAGTCTAAAAACTCCTCCGAAACCCCTTTTAGACCGCGACGGCGGCATAGAGAGAATAGCTCCTCGATGCAGGAGAAGGAGAAATATCTTGCCATGAGAGAGCTGTTAAACGCTTTGGTGGAAACGGATATAGTGTGGGCGCGGTCTTCATCAGGCGCGGCTATAACAAAGCGCTTTACATCCCCTTTCTGCAAGAGGTTCTTAAGCTCCAACATACGCATCACTGAAACTGAGATCGATTTATAAAATTCAACTGAAATGGCTGCAACGATTGAACCGTCCTCAGCAAACCAGATAATATCAATCTCTTCTGCTAATTTAAGGGCGGCGGGGTTGTCTGCAAACGGCGGAACATCATCCAGTCTGCTTATAATCCCGTTTGCCTCAGTTATTGGAACGTTGTTTAGATAGATGCCGTCATCCTTTCTCCTAAAGTAGACGCGATAGCCCAACTGAACCCCAATATGATACAACGCCGTCTGAATCTGAATATGCCTTCTTAAAATCTCCACGTTGGGTTTATCAGCCAACAGTTTTGGAGCTCCCTTAATTTCAAGGGCTTCATATACAGCAACAAAGACAGGCAGCTCCGATATATCCGCTGAATAATCTCTTATTGAGAGCTTTGCGTGCTCATGCGGTTCACCAGGAAGCCAGATAATATACTGCTCGCCGCGCTTATCCACAGTATTGCCTGCTATATGCTCCATACGACCTGGAAAACAGATATAAAATTCTGAGGTGTAGGCTAGAATCGCCTCTAAGAGCCGAGCTTTTCCCAGGGGATCGATCCCTAAAAGCCGAACAAGGCTTAACGGCTGCGCCTCAAAGAGGTTGTTTGCCACCCGCCATATGATCTGTTTATCTATCAGCACATCGACGCTAGCGCCTGAAGAGGATAGCTTTCGCAAAACTATTGGACCTTCTGGAAGCTCCACGCGCACAACCTCTATCCTATCGCCTGTTTCATCAGGCAACGGATAGCTTGTGCCTTTAGGAATGCGGTTTACAACAGAAATCAGGTTAAAACCTGTAAGTTTTTGCATATATTTAGAGTTGTCCTCTTCTGCTCTAGCACCCAAAACCTATCGACTTCTTGCACTACTTCACTGATAGTTATACTGTTATTATTCCACAAATGCAATTATTGTCAAGAACAACTATGATCTATGCCAAAAATGGATCCTCTGCGTGTATTGCTAAACCCTCTTTTAACCCATAGACTGTGACTCTGCAAGATTTTCTATTCAAACCGTTCAGAATCGTTTTTACAAGTACGCCGCCTAGTGCAAGCAGATCCTCCCGCCCTTTCTCCACTCCCTGCAGCTCTAAAACCTCTTCGGGGTATAAGCCGTTTAATTTTACCTCTATATTATCTAACACTTCTAAATTTAATGTAAATTTATCAATAGCCGCCGCGTCGTATATAGGCAGGGAGAGTTCAAATTCGGCAAGGCTGGTAAGGGTTCCAGCTGAACCCACTAGAGAATAATCCCCGCCTTCTTCGTTTATCTTTGCAAAACTTTCTGCAAAGGCGTAATTGATATATTCTTCAGCTTTTAACCGTTTCTCCGCACTGTTGACCCCGCTGAAACCGAAAATGTCGCAGAGTTTAACCACCCCGATAGGAACGCTGAAAGTCTGCACTATCTCCCCTGAACGTGAGAGGGTAAACTCTGTAGAACCGCCCCCAATATCAAAAACGAGGAGGTTTTCCAGGTCAGAGTTGTAAGCCGAGACGCCGTAAAAGTTGTAGAGCGCCTCTTGTTTGCCTGATATAATCTTAATATCTATCCCGAGATCAGCTGCGCCCTGTAAAAAAACATCAGCATTCTCCGCCTCGCGAACAGCGCTGGTAGCGGCGGCGAAAACCTTTTCTACCGCATTTTCTATCATCAATTTTCGAAAATCAAAGAGCACAGAGTAGGTTTTAGCCATACTCTCCTCAGAGAGCAGCCTCGTTGAAGACATATTGGCAGATAGGCGGGTTACTCCCCTGCCTTCTGCGACAACCTTTGTTATCCTGCCGTTATGAACTTCGGCTATAAGCATACGGACGCTGTTTGAACCGATGTCGATGCCGCAGTTGACCATAAGCTACCTCCTCTTCTGATAGATATTTACATTACGAGCGTGCTC
>JAISNW010000067.1 GCA_031276055.1 Deferribacteraceae bacterium
CTAAATTATGCGCCCTACCCTCTTGATATGGACGTATATAAATAGGATCGTTTGATATACCAAGATAAAGCGCCTCCCTGCCTGCACCAAAACTACCGGTATGAACCTCCTGTAAAAAACAGAGACCTTCATACCCCTCAACTATCTTATCGTAAAGAGCTTTGCCCGAGCGGTGCGTTAAGGTTAAAACGCGAAAAGCGTTGGAAATATCCGTCTCATATACTGCCTTAGCGTTTGCCAGCGCAGAAACACCTACCTTGTTAAAATATTCCACCGCATTGTAAACCAAATTTACCCTTAAATTTAGGGCTAATTCACTCTGCAAAGCACTATTTGAAGGAGAAATATGTTTTTTAAGCGTTTCGTTGTCTAAAAATAGATATGCAGCCCACATCCCCTCCCATACCGCCTCACTATCAGATATGGAAGTGTGCGCCTCAAAACTATCCATCATGGAAAAAACTGTGTCCCAATAGCTGGAAACTGCATTAAAAACTAGAGAGAATACTAACGAATCATTATCAAATCCGTCCTCAAACTTACTGCTGACAATCTCATCCTTAATAGCAAGTAAATCCTTAAATGAATCCTCTGCACTGTCATATATATCATTTATGTACCTGACATGCGTTTGGAAACCATCCTCTCCATCCCCGCTCTTAACTATGAAAACCGCACCTTGAATTGATTTTAGAAAATTTATATATTTTAAGGAATTTGCCCTAGAATTAAGCGACTTCGCACGAATCTCCTTCTCCCACTTATCAGCATTGTTCTTGTCGCATTGATATAACTCAAAATAGGCATTAAGATAGTCTTGTTCAAGATTAACAGCCCTCACACCCTCAACGTCACTTGAGATAATCTCAGACAGTTTGCGCGCCAACAGACTCGTCTGATTACCGCAGCTGCCGAAACTCTCAAGCAATGCCCGTATGCTCAAGCTGCCGCCGTTAGAATTGGTGTAATCCCACTTTGAATCTTCAACCCCGCAGGAAAAGAGGGAGAACACCAGCACCAATAACAAACAATGCCTTACATTATTCCCCATAACCATAACTAATACACTTAATTAGTATAATATGTATCATAAATATACTTTATGGAAATGTCAAGAAAAATTATTACAATTTGTTGAGCTTTACCTTATAGAGATGTTGACAATATCTCACTTTTGCGCTACCACCTTTAATCACGCAAGGAGTTGCTATGGACAAAGAGAGTTTGCTCGCTAAACTAGTTGAACTGCACGATGCAGATCAGCATGAAGAGGCGCTTGAGCTTATTGAGAAAACGCCTGAAAGCGAACGGGATTATCTTATCGCCAGCTATTACGCTAGGGCGCTTAACAACCTTGATAGATACGAAGAAGCGCTGCAAATTCTTATGCGGCTTGAAAGCGAAGGGGCGAACGATCCTTTTTGGCACTTTCGGGTGGGCTACTCTCTATACTATCTGGAAAGGGAAGCGGAGGCGGCGGGATATTTCAAGAGAGCGCTTGAACTTGGGGATTACTACGAGTCTACCCCTATACTGCTAAAGAGAAGTTTAATAGAGGCTCTATATAAAGAGAGTTTCGCTGTGATCTTAGAAAAGCTCAAAGAAGACGATGCTAGAGAGCTTTTTAGCAGCGATTGGGATTTTTTATTCATATTCCTTAATAAATACTCCGCAATCTTAAAGATCACCCCTGATGATGAAAAACAGTTTGCTCTATCAGACGCGCAGCATACCCTTTGTGCATATCACTTTTTTCACAGAGAGGTAACAAACGGCGGCTTTATACAGTTAATTCATAACGGATTTGGTCCTTATATATTTGAATCTCCGTTTGTGGAAAACATTAGATTATGGGGGGCGGAGAGAACAGCGGATATTATAGATAAAGCAGAGCTTGTTTATAATATTCATAAAGATAAGATAGAAAAGGAGATGACAGATAAAGAGTTCTCTGAATTATACTCAAAGTTGACCGACTTTGAAAAACTTGAAAAAAAGTTGTATAAGATCATGGACGAAGAGACAAAAATTATAAGAGATTACATTGAAGAACATTTAGATGAATTTGTCATCAGCACAAACGATGCTTCGGCGGATGAGTAGTTAGTTAAAAGGCGATCTCCCCCTTTTTTTATAAACTATAGCCAATATCTCCACTATTGCCTTGTAAAGATTCTCCGGAATAGCATCGCCTATTTCTAAAGTTTTATATAAAGTCTGCGCCAGCGGCGGGTCTTCATGAATATAAATCCCATTTTCGCGGGCTATATCTTTTATTCTAAGGGCTACTAAACGTTGTCCTTTTGCTAAACAATACGGGGCGGAGGCGGTCTTTGGATCATATTTTAGAGCTACTGCATAATGGGTTGGGTTCGCAACAACCATATCGGCTTTTGTTACATCTGCCATCATCCTTTTACGGGCAAGCTCTTGCTGGGCTGAACGGATGCGCTGGCGTATGAGAGGGTCCCCTTCCATCTGCTTATACTCCTCTTTTATCTGCTGTTTGGTCATCTTTAAGTCTTGTCGGTGCTGCCACTTTTGAAAGGCAAAATCTAAGACGCCGAGCAGCACAACAGCGATAGCCATCTTAAATACAATTTCAAATAGAAGTTTCCCCATAAAGAGTGTGCTGTCCATAAATTCAGCATCTGTTAGGCGCAGGAGGGCGTCAAACTTTCCTTGAATTACAGTTATAGCCACCCACCCTAAAACCACTATCTTAAAGATTGACTTAGCTAACTCCATAAGTTTGCGTTTGCCCTGAAAAAATTTAGGGAGGCTTGTGAAGAAGTTTACCTTATCCCATTTGGGATTTAGAGCTTTGCTTGAAAAGTGAATCCCTACCTGCGCCGCCTCCGCCATGAAAGTTATAATAAAAAAGAACGCTAGAAAAGGCAGCGCCAATTTCGCCATCATAATGATGCAGAGGTAAAAAACGCTCTTTACCGTTTCAGTGGTTACCATAAAATGCTCGAAGGCAAAAAATTCACGGAAGATCTCTTCACAACCGCTTATAAAGTAGGGAAAATAAAAATAGAAGAATATTATTGAGAGGGTGAGGAATATTCCCGCAGTGAGTTCGCGGCTCTTTGCAACATTCCCTTCATCTTGAGCTTTTTCAAACTGCTTTGATGTGGGCTCCTCTGTTTTCTCCCCTGCTTCGTCATTAGCCATATTGGAAATACTCTCCGCTGCAGATGCTTTCTGCTATCTGCATACTCCTTTTCATACAATCTGAAACGCTTATTCCATATAGAGTATTGCCGCCGATATATACCCCTTTATGCTCTCTCATCGCCTCTTCCGCCTTGCGGACAAGCTCTAAATGCCCAATATAATATTGGGGGATGGCGTTTTCTGTGCGAAAATATAGGGCGGCTTCAGGAGAGGCTCTTATCCCTAACGGTTTCTTAATGTTCTGCAATATACTCTCTATCAACTCTTCATCGCTTTTAAGGAAGATCTCATTCTTTCCGTCTCCTACCCCGATGACCGAGAGCATAACTTTCCCTGCAGGCGCTCTCCCGCTAAAAAGGG
>JAISNW010000133.1 GCA_031276055.1 Deferribacteraceae bacterium
TGCAAGGAGAGTGGGAGAGGGAGTATACCCGCGAGGCTGTAATAGACAACCTTAGCAATGTAGTGCGCTCCCACAAAAAAGAACCTGACATAAAACTTATAGAAGAGTATATAACCCGCTTTAAGGATCAAGCGACTGGTCTATACATCTCTAAAACTTTCTATGATGTGGAGCTTTTAATCTGGAAAGCGGCTTAATTGCAAATTAAAACTTTCGGGGGACCCTAACCTATAAATATTTCTTGACAATGCCCTCTGTTTTATCTATTAATAAATCCCCAATGATTATTGACTAATTTTAGGCGGAGTGAGGGCGTTAGCTAAGGGATGAAGATTTATTATGAAGATATAATAGAAGCAACCCCCCTCTCTGTTGAGTTCGCTGCTGCTTTTCCCGAAGAGCAGATCGATCTTAAAAACTTTAAGGGGGCTGTAACTAAGCTCAGAAATGCCGGCGGCGGGTATCTCTTCTCATTGACGGGAGAGTTAACATTTGAATACTCCGGTGTCTGTGATCGCTGCGCTGCACAAACCATTATAACAGGAAGCGGCAATATTCAACTTTACGCCCTCCCTCAAAGAGAGCCTGCACCCGTTGGCAGCGCCCCTTATCAACTTTCAGATGAAGAGGCGGACACATACATAACGATGCCAGATTATATAGATCTGCATGATATTTTAAGGCAGGAAGCGTATTTAATGCTGCCTGCTAAGATTGTTTGCGAAAATTGCGAAGATTTTGTAGATATAGTTGAAGAATTTGATGATCTTTAAGCGAGATAAAACGGAGGAATAATAGTATTATGGGCAACCCCAAACACAAGGTTACAAAGTCAAAACAGTCCGCCCGCAGAAGCCACCGCACAGCTAAATCTTTAGCCAGCGGAAAGTGCAAAAATTGCGGCGCTGTAAAGCAGTCCCATACGGTATGCCCCGTCTGCGGATATTATGATCAGAAAGAATATATAAAACAAAGCGATCTATGAAAATTGCTGTGGACGCCATGGGAGGCGATCACGCCCCCCACGAGATCGTCAAAGGGGCTGTTAAGGCTGCTCAAACCTACGATGTTAATGTTGTTCTGGTGGGGGTTAAAGATGAGGTGCAAAAGCACCTTAGCCAGATACTCCCTCACGGCGATTCTCGAATATCCATAGTGCATGCGGAGCAAGTTGTTAATATGGACGATAAACCGTCCCAGATAATCCGCAGCAAACGCAGATCATCTCTGCATGTGGGGTTGGGGCTTGTAAAAGAAGGGGAAGCCTCTGCATTTTACTCCGCGGGTAATACAGGCGCCGTCATGGCTGCTGCAATTTTGATATTAAGAACCCTAGATGGAATTGATAGACCCGCCATCGCCACCGCCTTACCTTCCCTCAACGGACACTCTGTTTTAATTGATGCGGGCGCAAATGTTGATTCTAAGGTGGAAAACTACCTTCACTTTGCTATTATGGGCTCTGCTTACGCTAAAGCTATACTCGGCATTGAAACGCCTAAGGTGGGGCTTTTAAGTATAGGCGAGGAAGATGTAAAAGGCAATGAGATTACAAAAAGCGCCTTCGTTAGATTGAAAGAGTGCAAAGCGTTGAAATTTATAGGGAATATAGAACCTAAAGAGCTTTTCAAAGGGATAGCGGATGTTATGGTATGCGACGGTTTTATCGGCAATGTCGCCCTTAAATCCAGCGAGGCGGTGGCGTCATTCATAGGCTCTGTCTTTAAGGGAGAGTTGAAACGGAGTCTGTTGGTTAAATTAGGAGCTCTGCTAATGTATCCCGCGCTATTGCGAATTAAACATAGGGCAGACCCTGATGAATACGGCGGAGCGCCTCTCTTAGGCGTCGGCGGCATCTGCCTTATAGGGCACGGCAGAGCGAACGCCGACACCGTTAAAAACGGCGTTCGTGTTGCAAAAGATATGGTTTTGTCTAAAATGAATGAATCTATAAAAATTGATGTGAGCAACTCCCTGAACCTACTATAATCGGTTATAATCGGTAAAGGGCTTAAAACGGAGAGGTGATGATTTACTCAAAAATAGTGGGAACAGGTTCTTATTTTCCAGAGAGAATCCTTACAAACGAAGATCTTACAAAGATTGTTGATACAAATGATCAGTGGATAGTGGAGCGAACAGGGATACGCACGCGGCATATATGCGCTGAAAATGAAACTTCTGAAGATTTAGGCTGTTTTGCGGCGCAAAAGGCGTTGGAGGATTCAGGGCTCTCCCCATCAGATATTAGCGGGGTTATCTTTTTAACCTTTACTCCAAAATTCCGAGTCCCCTCCGCGGCGGTTTATCTTCAGAATAAATTAGGGCTTCCAAACTGTTTTGCTTTTGATCTCAACTCCGCCTGCACCGGCTTTATTCAAGGGATAAGCGTTGCAAGCGATATGATCTCCACCGGTAAATACAAAAATATTCTAGTTGCATCGGGCGAAAAGTTGACTTCAGTTACAAATTGGAAAGATCGCAGCACATGCATCCTCTTTGGGGATGCAGGGGGCGCTGTAGTTTTGCAGGCGTCAGATGCTCCAGGGCTCCGCTCGTATAATATGCACTCGGATGGGAGCTATTCAGAGCTTCTGCATATAAATGACGATCAAGTTTTAACCATGAAAGGCAACGAGGTTTTCAAAGTTGCAGTAAAATCTATGGGGGATGCCGCAGAGCAGGCGATACGCGATGCGGGTTTAACTTTAGATGATATTGATATTATGATCCCCCACCAAGCAAATATACGGATTATGCAGGCGGTGGCGAAGAGGGTGAATCTTAGTATGGATAAGGTGATGCAAAACATCGAACGCAGAGGCAACACCTCCTCTTCTACTATCCCTACCGCTCTTGACGAAGGAATAAAGACAGGGCGGATTAAAAGAGGGGATAATATCCTCTTTGCCGCTTTTGCGGGCGGATTTACGTGGGCGGGGGCGCTGCTCACATATTGACGGATCTTTCATAGATAATACATTTATATTACAATACATTCAATTATAGGTTATAATAACCTTTGTAAATTTATGGAGGCAAAAAGTATATGGCTACAGCAGTGATATTTCCCGGTCAGGGTTCTCAAAGAGTCGGGATGGGCAGAGACCTTGTTAAATTGACCGATCTTTTCAATATTGCAGATAAAACATTGGGCTACTCCCTAAGCGATATAATGTTCAGCGGGCCGGATGATCTGCTTGTTCTCACTGAAAACGCACAACCTGCTCTCTTAACGCACAGTTACGCTCTCTGGAGTCTAATTAA
Organism: Deferribacteraceae bacterium; assembly: GCA_031276055.1. Taxonomy (GTDB): domain Bacteria; phylum Chrysiogenota; class Deferribacteres; order Deferribacterales; family JAISNW01; genus JAISNW01. The sequence goes on from JAISNW010000133.1 coordinate 3,268, forward strand.
AGATAGGGTTAAGGTAGATTATTTTGCAGGGCACTCGCTAGGGGAATATACGGCGGTGCTTGCAGCGGGCGGTTTCTCTTTTGAAACGGCGGTGGAGGCGGTGCATAACAGAGGCAAATTTATGCAGATAGCCGCTCCTTTAGGCGATGGGGGGATGCTTGCGGTTATAGGGAGCAACAATAAAGATATTGAGGAAGCGTGCGCTGAGGCAAGCATCCCTAACGAGAAGGTCCGCCCCGCCAACTATAACGCCCCAACTCAAACAGTGGTGGCGGGCGATGCAGTGGCGCTGGATCGATTTGCAGAGATCATGAAGCGCAAAGGGGCTAAACGGATAGTCCCCTTAGCGGTGAGCGCCCCTTTCCACTCATACCTAATGGAAGAGGCGCAGATTCGCATGGAGATATACCTTTCCAATGTTAAGATCAACAAACTTTCTGTCCCGATAATAAACAATGTGGATGCAAAGATACAAACTGAACCGGAGGCGGTGAAGAACGCGCTCGCCCGCCAGATTACCGGTTCGGTGAAGTGGCTTCAATCGGTTGAAAAGCTGATAGAAGAAGGGGTAACTAAGTTTATAGAGGTTGGTTCTGGTTCGGTGCTCACAGGGCTAATCAAAAAGATCGATAAAAATGTTGAGTGCATAAGCGTTTCCACAGCGGAAGATACCGCCAAGTTATGACGCCGCTTGCTGGCAGATGCGCCCTTGTTACAGGAGCTTCTAGGGGGATCGGCGCTGAGATTGCCGTAAGCCTCGCACAAAACGGGGCGGCGGTGGCGGTGAACTATTCGGGTTCACGGGTTAAGGCGGAGGAGGTAGTCAGCCGGATCGCGCATATCGGCGGTTCCGCCTTTGCAGTGCAGGCGTCTGTTGGCGATGCAAAAGGCGTTCAAACCCTATTTGCTGAACTTAGCTCACGCTCTTTTGAACCCGACATCCTTGTAAACAACGCGGGAATTACTAAAGACAACCTTTTCATGAGGCTTAGCGATGAAGATTTTGAATCGGTTATCGCCGTGAACTTAAAAGGGGCTATATTCTGCACTAAACAGGCGCTGCCTAATATGATTAAAAGAGGTTACGGCAAGATAATTAATATTTCAAGCGTGGTGGGCTATTCTGGAAATGCAGGGCAGGCAAATTATTCGGCTTCAAAGGGGGCTCTCTCTGCATTTTCCCGCTCATGTGCAGTAGAGTTTGGAGCTTTCGGCATCCGCGTCAACACCGTTGCGCCCGGCTTTATTGAAACCGATATGACGGCGGCGCTCCCTGAAGATGTTAAACTTGGGATGCTTAAAAGCATCCCGTTAGGGCGGGCGGGCTCAGCCGAAGAGGTTGCAAACGCTGTTCTCTGGTTGGCATCGCCTATTTCAGACTATATCACAGGGCAGAGCATCCATGTAAATGGGGGGATGTATCTGCAATGAATAAACCCCTTGATGCAAAAACCGCCCTAATAACAGGAGCCTCTTATGAAGTTGGAGCCGCCTGCGCTCTCAAGTTAGCGCAAGACGGGGCAAATATCGCCCTCGCATATGATGCTGATAAAGATCAGGTAGAGCAGCTTGCAGCAGAGATTATTAGAGAAGGGGTGGATGTAAAGCTATTTGAGCTGTCAATCGGGGAGAGCGCTTCGTGTAAAGGTGTTGTGGATGCCGCCATAGAGCTTTTCGGCGGGGTTGACATCTTTATAAACGCTCAAACTGCATTCCTTTCAAAACCTCTCCTAGAAACAACAGAGCAGGAGATAGACTATATTTTGCAAAACAATCTTACCGGGACGTTCTATCTCTGCCGCGCGCTTGCACGTTATATGATGAAAAAACGTTGGGGGAGGATAATTAATATTATAGGGTTTGCCGCTTTTTTAGGTGCAGCGGGGGAAACGGTTTTTTCAGCCTCGCTTGGAGGCGTTGCCGCCCTAACTAAAACTCTTGCAAGAGAGTTAGGTTCTCGCAATATTACAGTAAACGCCGTATCGCTGGGGCTCACTGATACAAAATTGATTAAACGGGTGGATAATCTTTTAATTGACGATTACTTAAATTGTGCTATTGTTAAACGACTTGGCGCACCTTCAGAGGCGGCGGATATTGCAAGATGCCTCGCCCTTCCAACTTCGGAGTATATTACGGGTCAAGTTGTCCATGTCAATGGCGGATTATATATTTAATTGGAGGTAGTTTTATGTCAGAACTTGAAGCAAAAGTTAAGAAGATTGTTGCAGAGCAGCTCAATGTTCCCGATGAAAACGATGTTACGTTGGAAAAATCTTTTATTGACGATCTAGGCGCAGATTCCCTTGATACTGTTGAACTTGTTATGGCATTTGAAGAAGAGTTCGGTATTGAAATAAGCGACGAAGACGCCGATAAAATTAAAACCGTAGGCGATGCCCTAAACTACATCAAAAGCAAGCAGGAATAGTTTTCATATATAACCTGCTTGCATCTTGAGGCAAATGATGAGAAAGCGCATAGTTGTTACAGGGATGGGGATCGTTTCACCTATAGGCGGTGATCTGGTTTCCAACTGGAATGCTGTTTTAAGCGGCAAGAGCGGGATCGGTCTAATATCAGGTTTTAATACGGAGGGTTGGCCCACGCGGATTGCAGGGGAAGTTAAGGATTTCAACTTTGACGGCTTTGTTGATCCTAAAGAGGCTCGCCGTTTTGATAGGGCGCACCTATTAGCCATCGCCGCAGGCGTGATGGCGATGCAGTCTGCCAACCTTACTAACGGCGGCTATGACCCCTTTCGAGCAGGGATAAATATCGGCTCCGGCATAGGAGGGTTTGGGTTGATCTGCTCAACCTACGCCGATTTTCTAAAAGGCGGTATTCGAAAGGTTTCGCCTTTCTTTATACCTGGGGCTATCATAAATATGTCGAGCGGGCTGCTCTCAATCCGCTATCAACTGAAAGGTCCAAATCTCAGTGTAGTTACTGCTTGCGCTACAGGCACCCACGCCATAGGAGATTCTGCAAAGCTCATCGAAAGAGGTGATGTTGATATTATGCTGGCAGGAGGCACTGAAAGCCCGCTTACCGAAGTGGCGGTGGCTGGTTTTACAAATATGAAAGCCCTCTCTCGTAGAAACGATGAACCTGAAAGAGCCTCAAGACCATTTGATAGAGACAGAGACGGCTTTGTTATGGGTGAAGGGGCGGCAGTGCTGGCGCTGGAGAGTTTAGAACACGCCCTTAACCGCGGCGCTCCGATAGCAGCAGAGATTGTGGGTTATGGGATCACAGGAGATGCTTTTCATATTACAGCGCCCGATGAAACCGCTGATGGTTCGAAGAGGGCTATGCAGATGGCTCTCAATGATGCAGGAATAGCTCCAGAGGAAGTAGGCTATATCAACGCACATGGCACATCAACCTTTTATAATGACCGTCTTGAAACGTTGGCTGTCAAAAAGCTCTTTAAGGAGCATGCCTATAAGCTCTATATGAGCTCCACAAAATCTATGACAGGGCATATGCTTGGAGCTGCAGGGGCTGCTGAAGCTATCTACTCTATTATGGCTTTGCAGACAGGCGATATCCCCCCCACAATAAATTTAGAGAACCCTGATCCTGAGTGCGATCTTAACTATGTTCCCAATAAACCTATTAAAGCTGATATTGCCTACGCTTTAAGCAACTCCTTCGGTTTTGGCGGAACAAATGGGTGCATCCTTCTTAAGAAATATGAGTCATGAAGTTGACGTCAGCGGCTTTGAAGAACTTCTCGGTTACACCTTTAAGAATAAGGGGCTTCTTTTAGAAGCCCTCTCCCACTCATCTTACAGCAATGAGAGGGGGTGTCCGTCTAATGAACGTTTAGAGTTTTTAGGGGATGCTGTTTTACACCTTATACTAACAGAACATGTTATGCAGCTCTATCCTGAGGCGGACGAAGGGGTGCTCTCTTTCCTTAGAAGCTGCACAGAGAGCGAGGAGTTTCTATATAAGGCGGCGCAGAGCTTAAATATAGGCGGTTTCATCCTTTTAGGCAACGGCGAAGAGCGCAATGGCGGGCGTGGGAAAAAGACGATTCTAGCAGATGCTGTAGAGGCGGTTATCGCCGCCCTCTCCATTGACGGCGGCTTTTCTATGGCAAAAAACGTTCTCCTCTCTAAATTTAATCCACTTTTGACGCAGACTTATAAAACCGCCCTCCATTCAGACAGCAAATCGGAGCTGCAACAGCTTACCCAGCAATATTATAACTGCCTGCCAACTTACAGCATAATTGAGGAGATAGGGCTTGATCACGACAAAACCTTTGTAGCAGAGGTAAAGATTGTTGCAGATGAGCTTGTCGTCTCTGCACAAGGAAGCGGAAAGAATAAGAAGAGTGCAGAAAAAGCCGCCGCCATAAATATGCTGAAAAAAACTCTGCCGAGAAACTCTGGCTAGGTTCACTAAAAAGAGGAGTTCTTATGCAGAAAATATCAAAGAATTATCAAGAGCAATTCAGACAACGCCAATTCTATGATGAAAATATCCTTAAAGAGATTTTCTAATGATGTGAAAATTCATGGCGATAAATTAAGCCCATCAAGTTCTGCAGCCGCCTGCATAAATGTGCTGGGATACTTAAATAGAAATAGCGGTGAGTTAATCCCTTTTTTCGAGGAGTTCGGATTAAAACTGGATAAAGTTGTTGACTTTCCAACCGGCGCCAATGTAGGCGGGAGAATATATCCTGATAAAGGACATATATTGTTTGAGTGGATAGGACCGAGAGTTTCCCCTATAAATGAGAAGGGCGGTTCACGAGGGCTTTGTCGGACCAGCATAGACGGTTTTTTTATTACTAAACAGCAGGGGAAGTATGTTCAAGTTTTTGTGGAGTGGAAGTTTGCCGAAAAATATAATGCTGCACCTAAGTTTAGCAGACTAGTTGGAGTTGAGCGGCTTAGACGGTATTCATTAGCTCTTTTAGAACTTAAAAAAGATTTCCCTTTTGATCTCTCAAATAACTCCACCATAGGCCTCGCCGACTTTTCTTATGAACCGTTAAATCAACTGCTCCGAATGACGTTGCTGGCAAAAAAGACAACACCAATATCGATCGGCGGTATTCAGTTAAACCCGCACATCTGAAGTATTCTCCAGGGATGCATAAAATATATGAAAACAGCAAAGGGTCGCAGTTGCATGAATTATGGCGCGCTCTATTGACTAAAGAGGAATGCTCGCACTTTTACTGCGGCTTTTGGGATAAGGCGCTTGCCCGTCTGAGCAGTGAACCAACCTACCTAAACTACCTAAAAGAGCGCTATGAACCTTGCTAATTGAAAGGGATTGACAAGCGCTCGGAATTGGAATATAGCTTTTAGTGGTTATTATTCAGGGAGGTTGCTGACGGCTTTGAGTATTGTATTTGCTCTATCTTTTATCGCTTTTTGCTGCCTGCTGATCTCTCTCTTTTTTCTTGTTGAAACAGACGAGCAACCGTTTAGATCCATCTTCTGGGGGGTTGCGTCGGCTGTAATATCTGTTGCTGTTATTGCTACATTGCTGGCTATTATTGGGGTGTATTCCCTCCTCTCGCTTTCGGCGGTGATTATCCTTGTTTCTCTAATTATAGGGATATTCTTGATAAAAAGAAAAGCCCTCATAACTCCAAAAAGAATATTTTCTCTGTGCAGAAGCTATTCTTTCAATAAATTCTTTCTTATCCCCTTGCTGTTTGCGGGGGTAATATATACCTGTTTTCCAACCGAATATATCTTAAGTGGGAGAGATTTTGGGCTTTATGCTGTTAATGCGGCGCACATATCAGATACTGGTTCATGGTTTTATGAGGAAGATCCTATCCTCGCCGCGAAGCTGCCGGGTATAAGCCTATCCTACCCAGGTCTATACACAGCTTATGAGAGTAAATATTTAGACGAGCAATCTTCGCAAAAAGCAGGGCAGCTGATACCTCAATTTTTACCGATGTTTCCCGCATTGGCAGCCGCTGCTTATGATCTTTTCGGCATCCCAGGCTTATTGCGGCTAAGCGGTGTATTGGCTATAATGGCGATGCTGTCTATATACTTCTTTGTAAAACGGCATTTTGGTTTTCTAACAGCATTTATCGCCTTCTCCTTCCTAGCGGTAAACCCCGCCGAGATTCTCAACGCTAGGTTGACAGAGACGGAGATATTAAGCCAGCTCTTATTTTTTACCTCTTTATATCTATTCTCTTCAAGCTGGCAGTCCAACTCAAAGCTATATGCGGCTTTAGGCGGGCTGCTTTTGGGTTTAGGCGCTCTGTGCAGAATGGATGCATATATGTATGGGGTAGGGCTCTATCTATTCTTATTATACCCTATATTTTGTAAACGCGAGCGCTTGACGATCTCTTTAATATATGCAGGCGTGCTGACAGTTAGTGCGGCGGCGATCTTTATTTTCAGCATAGAGCAGCTTAGCCCGATATACTTTTGGGAGAGTATAGACCCTGGCTTTGGAAGCGCCAATCTAGCTAAAGCGATCGCCTTAAACCTTGCACTGATTATTTTAGCCCTCCTATCTCTCTTAATTAGCTCTATTATCGGCGCTTTTAAGAGGGACTATCTTATATTATTGCTGGATAAAAAGTATACTAAATATATTATCGGAGCGGTATTTATACTAGCCTTCCTATCTGCATATTTTATCAGACCGCTCCTTTTAGAGCCTGATCCGCCCAGATACTTAGAATATTTCAGCTATAACTCTATGGTGGAATTTTGTTGGTATACATCTTTTATAGCTATCATCTTTGCCATTGCGGGGATAATTTCTATAATAGAGGCGGGCAATAAAGAGCGCGAGAGTCTATTCCTGTTCCTCTCAATCTGCCTAGCCAGCACTGTTATCTATTTATATAATCCATCCATCACCCCTGATCACTTTTGGGCGTCAAGGAGGTGGGTTACAGTTAATATCCCTTTCATAATGATTTTAGCTTCAGTGGGGATTATCTACCTAGTTGGCTGTTTATCTAGGAGGTATGATAAGAAGTTTGCAAGAAATCTAGGAATTCTCTTTGTTGCAGCTATAGCTGCATACTCTTTCTACCAATCTAAGCTATTCATCTTCCGCACTATGTTAAAAGATTACAGCAAACAATATCAGCAGGCGGCGGACGCACTGGATGACGATGCAATATACCTTACAACCAACGCCCGTATAGTTGCTCCTTTACGTTTTATCTGGAAAAAACCTGTATATTTTTTAAGAAGAGAGTTTAAGTACAGCGATCTCCTTAAAATTCAAGAGATATTGGGCAAGAAGGTATCTCTTCTGGATGGTTTTGCATATAATAAAGTTGAAAAAAGGTTTTTGCTCTCAGGGCTATACCCTGAACAGCGCAGAAACGGATATCCTGAACGGACTTTTCAGTGGAATGAAGCTGTGATGATCGGTGAATTAATCGATCTAACCTCTTTTCAGGGCGCTCTTGACATCCCTTTATATACTATGCGCTCTCAACCTATCGGCGGCGGAAATCTAGTTTATGGACCGCATATGCAGCTGCCCAAAGGGTTATATGAGATAAAATACAATTTTAAGGTTTATAACTCCTCAATCAATACAAAAGCCTCCTTTATAGTTGCAGCAGACGGCGATAGAGTTGAACTTGCTAGAGAAGATAGGCAGATGCTAATCTTTCTCAACAGTGCAGAGCCTTCATCCGTTAAACTTAGCTTCGAGTTAGTTGAAGAGGCGGAAGGGATTAACTTTCTCCTTGTCATCCCTGAAGAGTTGTCAATCGCTCTCACCTCTTTAGAACTTTCAAGGGCGGCAGATAGATGAAGCTGATTATTCAGATTCCATGTTTCAATGAAGAGGCGTCTCTGCCGATAACCTTTGCAGATTTACCGCGGCATATAGATGGGATTGATGCAATAGAATACCTTGTCATCGATGACGGAAGCACAGACAGAACGGTTGAAACCGCCAAAGAGCTCGGGGTAAACCATATCGTCTCATTTAAGCGCAATAAAGGGCTTGCAGCTGCATTTACAGCGGGCGTTGAGACGTGTTTAAGGCTAGGCGCAGATATTATAGTCAACACCGATGCCGACAACCAGTATCAAGGAGGCGATATTGCAAAACTGGTAAAACCTATCTTAGATGGAAAGGCGGATATAACTATCGGGGCAAGACCGATAGCAGATATTGAGCACTTTTCTTGGAGAAAGAAGAAGCTGCAGCGTTTCGGGAGTTTTATCGTCCGTTTAGCCTCACAAACAGATATTCCAGATGCTCCAAGCGGTTTTAGAGCATATTCTAAAGACGCCGCATTGCGCCTTAACGTTATAAACCAGTATACATACACCTTAGAAACGATTATACAGGCGGGGCGCAACAAGATGTGCATCGTTTCGGTTCCGGTGTCAACCAACCCAGAAATTAGAAAATCCCGCCTTTTTAAGAATATTGGGGTATATATCTCCCGCTCTGCGATAGTGATATTGAGAACCTTTTTAATGTATAAACCGCTGAAGTTTTTCTTTTTCATTGCCGCCGCTTCCTTCTTAGGAGGAGCTTTTTTAGCGGGGAGATTCATATATTATTTTATTACCGACAGCGGCAGCGGACATGTGCAGTCGCTTATAGCAGCCGCCATATTGCTCTTACTCTCCGCCCAAACTTTTATTGCAGGGCTGCAGGCGGATATTATCGCCGCCAACCGAAAGATATTAGAGGATGTGCAATATATCCTTAGAAAAGCCGAATATGAGAAAAAAGATAACTTGTGAAATATGATTATATATCTTGATTCTGATTTTGAGGGGAACTCCTATAATGGATTCTCCTTTGATGAAGGCTTTTTTTTATCCATTGTGCAGGCAGCGGCGGAGGAGGGGGTTGATTTCTCGGATGCTGCAGAGCTGTCTCTAGTGCTTTCAACGGACGAGTTCATCCGCAAACTTAACCTAGATTTTCGCGGGCTTGACGCCCCAACAGACGTTCTATCGTTTCCACAAGAAGACGATGAACTCTTAGGAGATATTGTTATCTCCCTAGAAACTGCGGAACGTAAAGCGGTTGAAATAGGCTGCCCTTTAAGAGAAGAGGCGGCTTTTCTCTTTATACACGGTCTATTGCACCTTAAAGGCTACGACCACAGCTCAGAGAAGGAAGAAGCAGAGATGTTCTCCTTGCAGGAGAGGTGCTTAAAAAGGTGGAGAGATAAACAATAATTATTCACTAACGCTCTGGCTGGCAAACACCTCTATCGGAGCTGAAGCCACTAGAGTATCCGCATTCCAAACCTCTGAATTGCTGTAAGCTCTAATTTCATACTCGCCTGCTTCGCTAGGGGCGTAAAGTCCTATCTGCTGGTTGCGCTCATTGATAATTATATAGGTTAGATATTCACTCGATTTAGCGCCGCTCTTATATATTCCAACAATGGCTAAGTTTTCGAGCATACTTTGCGGGACTTCGCTGACAGAGACGTTGATAGCTTCCAATGAGAAATACTCGCTGCCGTCTACAGAAAGTTGAAAAGCGCCTAGAGTGTTTCCAGAAACGGAGAAATTAACCCTGTCTAATATATTTTGGGGTTGAAGAATATCTGAAGAATAAAAGCGCACTTCATATTCACCCGCTGAAGCGGGCGCACGCAGCTTTATCCCTTCAAAATCTGTAGACGCCCGCCCTCTACGCACTAAGTATGTATAAGAGTAATATTCATCGTCTTTACCATTCGGATCCCATATTCCTATCAGAGCGTCGTCATCAATCATCTTTTGTGTAAGATCGCTAACTTGAATGTTCATCAACTCCGCAGGCAGATAGCTTTCTTTACTTAACGAAACAAGATTTTTGCGGATTTTAAGCAAGCCGTTAAAGTGCAGATACCCCGCCGCTGCCGCTGAAATAAGGATAACAGCTGCAGCAGCAAAGATTTTAGCTGATATGCCCTTTTTCCCGCCCGCCTTGCGTTTTAACCCGTAAAATTCTAAACCTGTGCAGATAAGTTCAGCAATCTCTTCAGCAGATTTCCCCACTACCCCTTGCGCGGTGTTCAACACGAGGGCAAGACCAGTAGGCAGCGCCTCTGTTCCATCAAGGTATACAGGCAAAACCTTCTTTTTCTTGCCTAGTGCATACTCTATCTCATTGCGGACATACTCGCTCGCCATAGACTCTTTGGAGATAAAAGCGATTACTATTCCGCACTTTCTGATAGCTTGCGTTTCCTCCGACCATTTTGCATCAACTTTATTATACAATAGGGTATAACCTAACTCGCTTATCTTTTCAGTAGCTGGTATAACCACTTCTTTATCAGCATGGGCAAAGGCAACAAAGATGTGCTTGCCCCCCGCTTTTTTCACCATCTAAACCTCCATAAAACTATCTCTTGTAGATACTACATACACAGTTGAAAAAGATCAAGAATATTTGTTTCAAACCGTAAATACAGTTTAACACTTTTGGGGTATGAGGGGGCAAAATATCTGGTAGGGCGATAAGGGGATTTGCATTGCATTTTTTCTAATAATATCATATAATGCGCATTATTTTGAGCTTTGGGGGAACATAAGTGTCAAAATTAGCTAAACTTTTCCGCGGCATAGGCAGCTTTATAAAGGGGCATCCTTTCATCTCACTGCTTATATTTATAGCAGCGCTCATCGCCTGCACTGGTATTACTTATGAACTAATGCACTATACCAGCAGCCCTGAGTTTTGCAGAAAGTGCCATCCTAATGAGGGTGTGGGTCCCCTTGCAGAGTATCACACATGGTCAAACAATGTCCACGCCGCTAATGGCGTCGAGTGCATAGATTGCCACAGTTCTTCTCCAGGTGCATGGGGTTATATGAAGGCGAAGATGGGCGGGTTATATGATCTGTTTGCAGAGCTCTTTATCTCTAAAGAGGCTAAACTTGCCAAACTCTCGCGTTTTGAGGGGAATCCTAAAGAGAGCGCCGCACTAGTGGGGCAAAATGTCTGCCTGCACTGCCACTCGGATAAGGTAAATATAGATAATAGGAAAGCTCACGTCATGAGCTTTGCCGGTGTTGCTATGCGGCAGATTGATAGGGTGGTGAACCCGGAATTTCGCAATATATTCGGTCTTAGAGATATTATTACGGAACGCTCAAGCTATACCTCTGATCCAAACCACTCTCTGCATGTAGTTGAAAATGGGGCGCTCTGCGCCGACTGTCATATAAAAGTAAGCCACTCAGGAAGCTACTACAGCAATATAGATATGCAGACATGTTTTGACTGCCATGAAATTAAACGGAGTGAGGGGAAAAAACCCGCTGAAAACGATAACTGCGTTATCTGCCATGCAACGCAGGTATCTGTTCAAGCAGGAGTTGCAGCGCAAAGTTTCGGCGTTGAAGATGTTGTATGGGAGATGGCATCCAACGATTGTATGGATTGCCACGAAAACGCCTTTGACAGACCTTCCCGCGAGTCTTGCGAAAACTGCCATGAAGAAGGATATGCTGAACTTAAAGATATGTTTCAAGAAAACTTTGACGAGCAGCTTGTTAAAGCGGATGCATTTTGGAGTTCCCATCTTAAAGATCGAAGACAACTCACGCGGTCAAAACGGGAGATATTCAACTCCTATGAGCAGCTCTTAAATATCTTGAAGAATGACGGCAGCCGCGGTATTCATAACTCGGGCTACACCGATAAGATATTTGAGCACTTAGCCGTCTTAGAGGAAGAGTTCACAGATGGCGGCGAGAGTGTAGGCGAGGGCAGTGAGACGCCTGAATAGCGCCGCAATATCAGTTGGGCGATAGGGGCAGGAGATCCATTTATGGATGCTGATCTTGTAATTAATTTAATGCTAGGGGCGTTAAAGATTGCCCTTCTGGTTGCTGCCCCTATGCTGCTCTTTGGGCTTGTGGTGGGGCTTGCTGTTTCCGTATTCCAAGCGGTAACGCAGATTCAAGAGATGACGCTCGCCTTTATCCCTAAAATACTGGCTATTATGATATGCCTCGCTGTATTCTTCCCGTGGATGCTGCAGATAATTGTTTCCTACACCAGAGAGCTTATCATTAATATGAA
>JAISNW010000157.1 GCA_031276055.1 Deferribacteraceae bacterium
TTATTGCGGCATACCTCCCGCCCCCGCACATATGGAACTATGCAGTAGCTGCAAAAGTTATTGCACCCCTTCATAATAGTTATCTTTGCTGTAACCGCACCTTGCCGCCTCTTAAAAGGTTCAACGAAGAAAACCCCGCCCTCGCTGGTGTCTACAAACTTCTTCCCATTTAAGAGCTCTTTCAGCACAACTTCCAACTTATCAATCCGATCAGTTCCTAAGACAAAATCCACATTTCTAAAACGTTTTATAAGCTCTCCGCCTTTATCTTGCGCCATGCACCCCATAACCCCGATAAATAGCGGCTGTCCTGTTTTATATCTGTTCTGCCTTAATTTACCTAAGAGGCTTGCCGTCTTCTGCTCCGGTTTAGCGCGGACGGAGCAAGTATTGATGAGCGCCAGATCAGAAGAGAATATATCTGTGCACAAGGTAAGCCCTAAACTCTCTAAACGGTGGGCTATCCTTTCAGAATCATACTCATTCATCTGACAGCCGAAAGTTTGGACAAAGAACGTTTTCATCAGAGAGAGATAGTTAGCTAAGTTTGTTAAATAATAGCCCAGTCGCCAATTTGGGGTAGAAAAATGTGGATTTTTGAGGCATTACCAATTTATTCTCCGCCAATTTTCTAAGGGTGTCTATATTAACAGCGCTGAGGAGCGCTCCGACGCCTCCATTAATCTGAATACTTTTTAGAACATCTTCAGGGCTTTGGTAGAAGTGAATCCCCTGTTTGTTCAATATCTGCGTCTCGGTCATCTTTAATATATCTTCCAGAATTTCTCGTTGAAGGATATAGGTGTTTACCTCTCGATAGAACTGGTTCTGAGTCTCTAAAATTTCAGGATCGATATATAAGCCGCCTATCTTTCCCTTTGTGATAAGCACCAACTTGCCCGGAGTTTTATTATCTGCTAGAAATAGTTCAGCCTGTTCAATATTTTCCAACTCTTTTACAACCCCTTTGCTGCGGACGCTCTCCCAAAACTTCCCTTCAACAAAATTTGCAGGTTCATCCACAAGTCTATGGGTAGGCAGGATCAAAAGACCCGGATCATAGCAGTTGACAAAGGTCATCATGATATGATCATAAAGGTTAATGTCAAACTCATCATTTCCATGCTTTTTGCGCAAAATATCTCTATAGGTGAGAGATGTTTCGTATCTATGGTGGCCGTCGGCGATATATATAGCTTTATCCTTCATAAAAGAGGCTACCTGCTGGATAGCGTCTTTATCTTTAATGATCCAGACGGTATGTTTGACGGAATCATCATCATAGGCGGATTCTAGGGGCATCCCTTGACGGAATCTGTTAAAAACTGTTTTCAGAGTTTCGCTCTGATCCATATAAAGCCCGAAAACAGAGCTAAAGTTGGCTTTTGCAGCAAGCATAAGCTCTAAGCGATCCTGTTTAGGCGCGCTCAGAGTTTTCTCGTGGGGGAAAACAACCCCTTCCGAGAGCGGCTCTAACTTTAAGAGGGCTACAAAACCTGTGCGGGTGTAGTGTTTGCCGTTATAATCGTATTCCTGTTCATATAGGTATATAGCAGGCTCGCTCTCTTCCTGCAAAATATTCTCAGCAAACCACGATTCATAGCTGCGCGCTGCGGCGGAATACCTGTTCTCACCTGTGGGAAGTTCTACCGGCAGATCGATGGAAACGACGTTGTATTGCGATCTGTTCAGTAAAGTTTCTCGGTATTCAGGGGTGATAACATCATAGGGCGGCGCTATAACCTGTTTTAACAAAACCCTCTCCGGATTGTAATGGACAGCCTTAAAAGGTCTAACTATAGCCATTTTAACTCTCCTTAATCTTTGCAAACTTACGTTTGCCGACTTTTAATATCTGCTCTCCCTCTGGTTTGAGGCAGAGATCGAGCGCCTTCTCCCCATTCAACGTGACGCCGCCCTGCTGCCCTAATCGGCGGGCTTCATTTCTTGAGGGGGCAAAGTTCAGCTTTACTATAATATCAAGAAGCTCTTCACCTCTGGTATAGGTGAATTCAATCATATCCTCTGGGTTTTCATGGCGGGAAAATATCTGTTCAAAACGTTCTCTAGCCTCTCGTGCGGAATGCTGCCCATGATAGCGGGCGGTGATCTCCTCTGCTAGCTCTTTTTTTGCCTGCATCGGGTTTAACTCCCCGCTTGCCATGCTAGATTTCAGAGAGTCTATCGCCTCAACGCTCTTATCGCTTAACAAGGTATAGTATTCTATCATGAGGGAATCAGAGATGCTCATCAACTTTCCGAATATCTCATCTGAACTCTCATAGATTCCCACATAATTATTTAGAGATTTGCTCATCTTCTGCACCCCGTCAAGCCCCACCAAAAGAGGGACGGTAAGCGCCATCTGCGGACGCAGTCCGGAGGCTTTCATAAGCTCTCTGCCTACAAGGAGGTTAAACTTCTGATCTGTTCCCCCTAGCTCTACATCCGCATTTAAGGCGACAGAATCATAGCCTTGCATAAGAGGGTAGAAGAATTCATGAATCCCTATCGGTTTATTATCGTTATAACGTTTTTCAAAGTCATCCCGCTCTAACATACGCGCCACTGTAAACTTTGCAGCAAGGCGGATCATATCCTCAGCGGTTAGAGGCGCCAACCACTCGCTGTTAAAACGGATCTCTGTCAATTTAGGATCGAGCACCTTAAAAACCTGCTCTTTATATGTAGCGGCATTGGCTAAAACTTCATCTCTAGTAAGGGCTTTGCGAATATCGCTCTTACCGGAGGGGTCCCCTATCATCCCCGTAAAATCCCCTATAACAAAGACAACCCTATGCCCCAACTGCTGAAAGTGTTTCATCTTATGCAGCAAAACTGTATGCCCTAGATGCAGATCAGGGGCTGTAGGGTCAAAACCCACCTTTACTGTAAACGGTTTACCCTCACCGATGCGGGCGGTAAACTCCTCTTCAGGTATTAACTCCGCTGCTCCGCGTTTAAGAATAAACAGGTGTTCTGCAACTGTCATATAAAGTTCCCTGTAAAAAGGTATAAAATTGAAGCAATCCCTATCATAACAGCGTAAGGTATCTTAACTTCTCGGTTCTTCTTCACCACAACCGCTATAAGCCCTAGAAATACCCCAAACAGAGCGCTTACAGTGAATAGGTAGATTATAGAAGAGACGCCTAAAAAGCTGCCCGCCATAGCCATAAAGAGCGGATCTCCGTCTCCCATCCCCTCTCTGCCCCGAATTAGATAGTATATATACGCGGGAATATACAGAGAAAACGCCCCTATCCCGCTTCCTGCAAAGGAATCTATAAGCCCTGGTTCTGTCCAAAAAGCAAAGATATACCCAAGCGCCGCGCCGCCTATTGTGCAGTAGTGGGGGAGGACTCCGCATTCAAAGGAGTCGTCAAAGGCGGTAAACATATCTGTGAATGCGCCCGCTAGGATGAGAAAGGCAAAGATGCAGTATTTAACCGTCAAAATATCTGCACCATATCTAATGGTTATGCATAAAAATATAAGGGCCGTCATGAACTCCACAAATGGATACTGCCATGAGATAGGAGCGCCGCAGTCAACACACCTGCCGCGCTGAAAAAGGTAGCTCAACAGTGGAATATTGCAATACCAACGGATAGCTTTTCCGCATTTAGGGCATGAGGAGCCAGGAGTTGCTATGCTTAAATTTCGAGGAACTCTATATATGAGCACATTCATAAAGCTGCCAAGAACTAACCCAAAGAGCACCGAAAATATATAATAATGCATCATCATATCAACCTAACGCCTCTAACGTCTGCCCTGCAACCCCTAAAAAAGCGATTCCGTTTTCATCGGCAAGTTTAACGCACTCTTCAAAATCTGCAAT
>JAISNW010000163.1 GCA_031276055.1 Deferribacteraceae bacterium
GAGGATGCCGCAGTTCCTACAGATAAATTGGTTGATTATTTTGACGGGCTCTATAAGATTTTTAACGATTACGGAGTGCGCTTTGCCCTTTATGGGCATATTGCTAAAGGGCTTTTGCACTCCCGCCCTATCTTAGATATGAAAGATGCTGAAGATATCGCCCTTCTAGCCCCAATAGCAGATTCGGTATTCACCCTCGTTATGAAATTAGGGGGGACGATTTCAGGAGAGCACGGCGATGGAAGGCTGCGTTCAAAATATGTGCCTATTCAATATCAGAATATCTTTGATATATTCGTAAAGGTAAAGAACCTCTTTGATCCCGCCCGCCTGCTTAATCCGGGAATTATTACATCGTTTGAGCCGTTAGAGCAGTTCAAGAACCTCCGTTACGGGCAGAATTACAGCACAGAGGATCTCCCTGAAAAACATCTGATGTGGGAAGATGGTTTTGCAAACGAGGTGGAAAAGTGCCACGGCTGCTCAAAGTGCACAAGCGTATCAAACGCCGTGCGCATGTGCCCTGTCTATAAATTGACTAGGGAAGAAGCCGCCGCGCCTAAGGCGAAGGCAAATATGCTTAGGGCGTTGATAAGCGGCAGGATCGAACTAAAAAAGCTCTACACAGAACTATTCCAGAGTGTGCTCAATAGGTGCATAAGCTGCGGCAGCTGCCATAATGAGTGTCCGAGCAAGGTTAATATCCCTAAACTTGTTTTAGAGGCTAAAGCAGTTTATGTCAAAAAGTATGGGTTAGAGTTCCCTAAAAGGCTTTCTGTGCGGGTTGAAGAGCTTGGGCGCAACTTACACAGATATTCCCCTATATACTCTGCAGCGTTAAAAATTAAAGCAGTGCGCAGGGCGTTTGAGAGGTTCACAGGGTTGTCTGCTGAACGCCCCCCCACTCTTTTTGCCTTTCGCAGCCTCTTTGACCGCTTTGATACAGCAACAGGGGTTCAAGAGAGGTCTGTTATATATTTTGCGGGGTGTTTTGCCGCCTATATCCGCCCAGAGATAGGCGAAAGCGCGATCCGCCTCCTTAATAAGATAGGCTATAGAGTCATCCTCCCTGAGCAGCACTGCTGCGGTATACCGCACTCCGCTAAAGGGCTGGCTGAAGATACCTTAGCTAAGATAGGAGACAACCTCAAAAGTTGGGCGGCGAGGCTTGATGAAGCAGATTATATAGTAACAACTTGCTCCTCGTGCGCCCACTCCTTGCAGAACGGTTGGGGGGAGCATATGGGGGGGGAGCTCATCGAAAAGATTCGAAATATGACGATCTTAGCCACCACCCTGATAGATATTCATAAGCCGGAGATAATCTCTCCCACCCCCCTCTCTATTGCTTACCATACCCCATGCCATATGAAGCTCTTAAAAGACTCCGTCTCGTCATATAGGCTTTTAAGCAAGGCTGGCAACACAAGGGTTTCCCCCCTTATCAACAGCTGCTGCGGGATGGCGGGCAGTTGGGGGGCGCTGAAAGAGAACTATGAACAATCCGCCGCTATCGGCCGCCCCCTCGCCCTCTCCCTTGAAAAGAGCGATTGCGAGATATGCGCCACCGACTGCCCCACTTGCGAAATGCAGTTAAAACACCTCACACGCTCCTCAATATGCCATCCCATAGAGGTTATTGATAAGATATTGAACTAGGAATAATATCTTTTATCGGCAGAAAACTTTAACAACACTGTTGCTTTAAGGTATTGCAAAGGTATTGCAAAGGTTGACATGTAAGGAACTATCTTATATAATCCACCCTAGTTGAGGTGCAATTATGACATGTAAACGTTTATCTGTTCTAATCTTTCTGTTTTCTATCTTTTCTGTTATCTGCAGCGCGCAGGATGGCTATAGAGGTCCAGGCGCCGCTCTTGTTACTGTTTCCGCCGCGAAAGAGCTTAGAGACAACGCCCCTGTAATAATAAGGGGGAATCTTGTTAAGTTTTTAGGCGATGAAAAGTATCTCCTTTCAGACAGCTCGGGAAGCATTACAGTTGAGATTGATGATAAACTTTGGCGCGGTTTTTCAGCGGACGAGGGCGATCTAGTTGAAATAACAGGGGAGATTGACAAAGATTTTGCCCGTGTAGAGATAGAAGCAAACACTATAAAAAAGGTAGAATAATAGCTGCCCAATACGGCTTACCGCTCTGATGAAGCATCTTGTTCTTTTTTTCCTCTTTGCAATCTTTTCCACCGCATACGCTTATACAGAGGAGAGTATTATAGTTGGGCGTTGCTCTATAAATGTTCTTGTTATGCAAACCAAACAGGAACACGCCAGCGGGCTCTTAGGGTGGACGGAGCGGGCATTTGCATACGACGGAATGTTGTTCAAGCTAGGCGGGAAAGAGAAAAAGGTGTTCCACACAGTTGGGATGAATATGACTATCCGCATTATGGGAGTCATGCAGACAACTCAGGGCAATTATCGAGTAATAGGGGATATTATAAAAGCCCCGCCCGGTGTGCAGCAGATAGTTATAGACGCCCCTGATGTTTTTGAGATGCCAGAAGGCAAGTATCAACTGAACTTTAAGCGCTGTCTTGGGGGAAGAGAAGCTAGATGAGTTTCATAATCCCTGAAACTCTGAACGGCATAACTATTGCACTCGGCACAGCTAAAGGCGGGCTTGATTTTTCGCTTAAAGGCGGCAATCTCCCTTTTATGCGCTCTTATCTCAAAGAGAGCTTTGGAGCAGATGTTGTTGTGCTGAAGCAGATTCACTCTTCCCTAATAAGCGAGGTGGATAAAAATACACGAGACGCACTCTTCGGCAGAGAAGGGGACGGGCTTTTTACTACAGACTCTGGGCTTATCTTAGGCATCTTGACAGCGGATTGCTACCCTGTATTTTTAGCAGGGGATAAAGGGATATGCGCCCTGCATTGCGGTTGGCGGGGAGTCTTTCTAGGGATTATAGGCGCTAGTTCAACATTTTTTAATAAGATAGGCGACCGCCCAAAATACGCATATATAGGGGCAGGCATATCTGCAAAGAACTTTGCCGTTGGGGAAGATTTTATACACTCTCTCTCTGAAGGCGATAGGGGCTGCCTTATTAAAAGTGAGGATGGAAATTTCTATTTTGATCTGCTCTTAAAGATCCGTTCAGAACTTTCAGCCATTGGAGTTAAAGATATATTCTCTTCTAACCTATGCACATACGAAAATTCAGATTTTTACTCTTATCGAAGGGATAAAACAGAAAAACGGATGCTCTCTTTCATCCTCAAAGGCAGATCGAGATGACTTTTGCGGAGCTGAAAAAACGTGTTGACAACGCAGCCCGCACAAGAGGCGCTAGGGGTGAAGAGATAACTATCGTTGTTGTCTCTAAGGGGCAGAGTGCAGAGGCAATTAATAACCTAGCCGCTCAAGGTGCAAAAATCTTTGGAGAGAGCAGGCTGCAGGAGGCGCTCTTAAAACTCCCGCTATTCACTAACGTGCAATTGCATTTTATTGGGCGTCTGCAGTCTAACAAGGTAAAAAAGATAACAGAGCTATTCACTATGATACAATCGGTGGATAGTTTAAGTATAGCGCGGCAGATTGATAACGCCGCTAGGGAGTGTGGGAAGGTTCAAGAGGTGCTCTTGCAGGTGAATAATTCTGGGGAGAAACAGAAGGGCGGAATCGCTAAAGAATATTTTGCAGCTCTATATGAAGATGTAGTAAAATTGTCTAATATCTCGGTTAAAGGGTTGATGATGATCCCCCCGCACTTTGATAATCCTGAAAAAAACCGTTTACTTTTTAGAGATATGTTTAATATATATACAAGCTGCAACCTCCCCTATCTATCTATGGGGATGAGTGGAGATTTTGAAACGGCGGTTGAAGAAGGGGCTAATATGGTAAGGGTTGGCAGCGCCCTCTTTGAAAGATAGTGGAGGTTTTGTGGAGATTATTTTATCTATAATAAAAATTTATTCTGTTCTGCTCTTACTGCGCTATGTTATGAGTCCGCAAGAGCTGGTTTTCAACTCTTTGGGCAGGGGGATTGCAAAACTCACCAATCCAATATTCAACCTGCTTAAACTGCCGAAGAGTTCTGAAGCTGTTGTTATCCCATCTGTTGTAATAGCGCTGTTTTTAGGATATGGGCTTATCCGTTCAGTTGCGTTAAGCTCCCCAGTAATCTTTGAAATTATTTTAGCTTTACAGAGTATGTTAAACTTTCTCACCCTATTTTTTATAGTTTGCGTGGTCTTAGGCAGCATCACCGCCCCTTCTTACGGCGGGCTGCCGCTTTATATATTCCGTTTGGGGAAACTCTGGGTAAAGCCTGTGCATAATTTTACAAAGATTAGGGCAAATAAGGCGGTAATTCCCGCCCTCATCCTCCTAATTATTCTAAATGCGCTCTTGTGGGGCGGGCTGGGGCTATTTATCTTTAACCATGAGGCGCTTCCTATACTGATTGTCCAAAATTTAGGAATTAATATACTGGTGGCTATCTTACACTACCTAGTTTTCTTGATAATAGTTAGGGCTCTTTTATCTTGGTTTAACCCTGATCCGAGAAATATGCTGGTTCAACTTGTCTATTATATAACTGAACCTGTTCTTTCACCTATGCGCCGCATAATTCCGCCGATAGGGATGCTGGATCTATCTGCATTTATAGCGATAATAGTTTTAGGGATAATGGCAGGGGCGCTAAAACAGTTTTTTGCATTAATGTAATATGCCTAGAAAGAGCATTGCGGCTATTATCCCCGCAGCTGGAAATGGGGTGCGTTTCGGCGGGAAGAAACAGTTTGCATTAATAAATGGGGTAGTGGTCTTAAAGGCTGCATTAACCGCTCTGCAGAGTGCATATCCGTTTGATGAATTTATTATAGGGGCTGCTGAAGAGGATATGGCTTTTATAGATACACTAGATTTAGGTTCAAATATCATCTTTTCGCCCGGCGGCGCTGACCGCTCCACAACGGTTATAAACGCCCTCAACCGCTCAAAGTGCGATTTTGCAGCGATTCATGATGCTGTGCGCCCCTTTGTTTCAAAAGAGATTGTGCGCAATACTATAGATAAAGCCCTTTCTGACGGTGCAGCCATATGCGGCGTATTTGCAGTAGATACTGTAAAATTAGTTGCAGATTCTAAGGTTGCCGCCACCTTAGATAGAGAGAGGGTGTTTTTAAGCCACACCCCGCAAGTTTTTGAAAGGGAAAAGCTCCTATGCGCCTTAGAATCTGCGCTTAAATCTGGAGAGAGGTTGACAGATGAAGCCTCCGCCTATGAGCTTGCAGGTTTCCCTGTGAGCATAACCCTCAGTGATAAGAGAAATATAAAGATAACCTACCCCGAAGATATTTAGAATATTATCCACCCCTCACATACAATCCCGAGCGGCCGCCTGATTTTCTTTCAACCCTAATATCTGAAATAACCATAGTTTTATCTACAGCTTTAACCATAT
>JAISNW010000202.1 GCA_031276055.1 Deferribacteraceae bacterium
TTCTGCGCTGTTTCATTGTCCGTGGTGAATATATGGAGGATATGCGCCTTTCCTGTGGTAGGGGTTCTTAGATAAGATTTGGCGTCATAAAACCTCTTCAGCTCTTGATCTGATACTACTGTGGAAACAACCACCTCGCTTAAAAGTTTGTTTATTACCATCCTTTCAGATATAAGCTGGGCAATTTTGCGCGCATCTACATTGTAGCGCCCTGTAATCGCCCTTAACTCCTTCGCGGCGCTAGGCGAATCAAAGAGGAGGTAGAGCTGCTCCAGCTGCTCTCTATCCGCTGTGACGCCGCGCTTTTCCGCTTCACTGAGCAAGAGTCTATGCACCACAAAATCTTCAAGGAGCTGCCCGTTTATCAACTCATTGTCCAAATCTTTAGGAGCAATCTCCCATACAACCATGCTGGCAAAGTTCCATAAATTTTCAGTGGTGTAGACATCGCCGTTTATCTGCACAATAGGCTTTCCACCCTCTAATTTTGGCTTCTCAGAGGTGCAGGCGTAAAAAAACACCAACAGCCCCAACAAAAAAAAAGACGCCTTCATCGCCAAAAAACCTCGTCTATCATTCTACTGTATAAAAGTCATTGTTTCAAGAGAAAATAGCTTTGAGCGCTCTTAGATGTAAAATGTAAAATGTAAAATGTAAAATGTAAAATATAAAATATAAAATATAAAATATAAAATATATGATGTCCCTATACCCGCAGGGAATTGACATAAAAAGATCGTTTAAGGGGTCAGGTCATATAGGCAGCGGCTGTTTGTTATTTAATCTCCGATTCATGCCTAATCCAATTATCCTTAATTTTGCAACACCACTTCACATCTTTATAAAGTTCATCTCTGCACCTTACAGCATATCCGCTGGCTATTAGATCGTCTCTTGCGCCGTCTATATAATCAGGTTCAAATATATCTATTCCCAGCCCCTCGTATAGATGTATCTTGTTGCCGAAGATATCTTCCCTATAATCAGATCGTGATAGAAGAACCATATCTTCTCCTGCCAATTCATTAAAATTGACTTCAATTTTCGGCTTATTCAATAGAGATTCTCTATCGCTATAGGGAGAACTTCTTTGAAAGAGGAGACGGGGATAATGTTAAGGTTGGCAAGCAAGAGTTTCGGCATATCAGAAAGTTCAGGCTCATTGCGTTTAGGGATAATAACAGTTTTCACGCCGATCCGCCTTGCTGCATAAAGTTTCTCTTTTAAGCCGCCTATAGGAAGAACCTTTCCCGTTATGGTGATCTCGCCTGTCATGGCGACGTCTTTTTTTACCGCCCGCCCTGTTAAAACAGAGAATATTGCCGTCGCCATAGTGACGCCCGCGGATGGTCCGTCTTTCGGAATAGCTCCTGAAGGCACATGAATATGGAGGTCTTTAGCTGCTATAGTCTTTTCGCTGATCTTAAACTCCTCAGCAATCGATTTTATGTAGGTATACGCCGCCAGCATCGATTCTTTCATAACATCGCCTATCATCCCTGTCTGCTGCAACGCCCCTTTCCCCTTAAAGGCGGCGCATTCAACAAAGAGAGTTTCCCCGCCCGCCGGAGTCCACGCTAGCCCGGTGGCTATCCCTACTTCATTTTTTTCAAGCTCTTCTTCTCCCGTAAATTGCCTAACCCCTAGGTATTTTCTAAGGCTTTTAGGGTTTATAAAGAATTCAGATGTATGGTTTTCCACCACCTCCCGTCCTATCTTGCGGCAGATTTTGCTTATCTGCTGCTCCAACTTCCTTAAACCAGACTCCCTTGTATAATAAGCTATTACATCTCTTACCGCTTCTTTTCTAAAGGTTGTCCTAACCTTGTCAAGCCCCGATTCCTCGATCTGACGCGGAATAATATACCTTTGGGCTATAATGAGCTTCTCCTCCTCTGTATAGCCCGATATGCGGATTATCTCCATACGGTCCTTCAGAGGTTCTGGGATAGGATCGATATAATTGGCTGTGGTTATAAATAAAACATGGCTAAGATCAAAAGGGAGTCCTAGATAGTGGTCTGTAAAGGTGGAATTTTGCACAGGATCAAGAACTTCCAAGAGAGCAGAGGCAGGATCCCCGCGAAAATCTGTACCGAGTTTATCTATCTCATCAAGCATAATTACAGGGTTGCTGCTGCCTGCGCTCTTTATCCCTTGAATGATCTTCCCTGGTAAAGAGCCTATATATGTGCGGCGGTGCCCCCTGATCTCCGCTTCGTCTCTAATCCCGCCAAAACTCATCCTAACAAAATTGCGGTTTAACGCTTTTGCTATGGAGCGCCCCAACGATGTTTTACCCACGCCAGGAGGACCTACTAGGCATAGGATAGGGCTTTTTATATCTTTCTTTAATTTCCTCAATGCTAGAAAGTCAAGGACGCGCTCCTTAACTTCAACTATCCCGTAATGGTCATTGTCTAAAACTCTTTTGGCTTTTTTAATCTGTAAAACCTCTTTTGTGCTCTTGCTCCACGGCAGCTCGCAAAGCGTATCAAGATAGGTTCTAACTACAGAACCTTCGGCGCTGTCTTGAGAGAGGTAAGAGAGACGTTTCAGTTGTTTTCGGGCTTCTTTTTCTGCCTCTTCAGGCATCTTGGCGTCTATAATCTTCTTTTCGTATTCTTCGCTGTCCGTTCCGCCGCCTGCCCCCCGCTCCCCTAACTCCCGCTGTATCGCCTTTAACTGCTCTCTTAAAAAATAGTCGCGCTGGTTTTTGTCTATCTCGCCTTTTGCGCTTTCTATAATCTTCTGCTGCACCTGCATAATAGAGAGTTCTCTATTAAAGTATTCAGATATCCTTTCAAGCCGATCAAGAGGGTCCAGCATTTCAAGCATCTCTTGAGATTCGCTTACAGGTATCCCTATATTTGCAGAGAGGATGTTAGAGAGCTGCTCTGGATCGTTTATATTGTTCAGCATATCCACAAAATCAGGGAGAACAGGCTTACCCATCCCGACAAGGCGGATAAGCTGCTCTTTCACTGAACGCATACGCGCTTCAGTGAAGAATTCATCTGTGGGTTTTATTGAGTCAAGATCATCATATACAGCGACGGAAGAACCATCCTCTTGAGCTTCCATCCTCTTAATAGAAACACGTTTTACCCCCTGCACTAAGAGCTTCATCTGCCCATCGGACTGTTTTAGCATCCTTAAAATAAGCCCCACTGTGCCCACATGGTAAAGATCATTAAATGTCGGAAATTCAATCGCGTCATCCTTTTGCGTAACAAAGACGGCGTGCCGATCTCCAGAAAGGGCGTTATCCACAGCGCGGGTGCTTGCGGCTCTGCCCACAAAGAGCGGCAGCACCATGTGGGGAAATACCACAACATCTTTCATAGGAAGAAGAGGTAAACGTTCAGACATATCGTTTAAGAAAGTTTTATAGG
>JAISNW010000236.1 GCA_031276055.1 Deferribacteraceae bacterium
TGCATGAGTGCGTGAACAAGATTGGTTTTAAGTAGAGAATATAGCCGTGTCAGTAAAAAACATAGGCACGGCTGCAAAAAAACATTTGACAACAAGCTAATGGATCAGCCATAGTGGGACTGCTAGATGTTAGGATAAAAACATGAAAGATAATTTAAAATGCAACTCTATTTTTGAGTGTGCAAAAACGCTCCAAACTCAATGCCGGAGGGGGGATTTGAACCCCCACAGGCTAAAACGCCCACAGGAACCTGAATCCTGCGCACGATCCTTTAGACTTATAGGTATTAACCTTTGAACAGTTATTGACATATTTTCCTCCCAATTTATAAGACACCAGCAACCTTGAAATACTGCAATTTAACCCCTTAGTCAAGCTATTTTTGTTAATAGAAAGGCAAATGTATTATTCAAGGGTGGCAACTGCCTTTTCAAGCACCCCAAGATCAAGCCCCAAATATTTTTCCGTCATAGCAATACTGGAATGACCTAAAAGGCTTGATATTGTATGCACGTTGGCATTGTTATTTTTTAGTCTAGTGGCAAACGTCCGCCGTAAATCACGGCACATAAAATCAGTAAGCCCCGCCCGCTTGATAGCGTTTTCTATAGCTCTACGGATTGAATAAAATGTAAATAGCTTTTCTCCGCCGTTGTCTTTAGCGCCTAACACCCTTTCTTTAAGGATACCCGAAATAAAAGGGTGAATAGGAATCGTCCGCACGCGCCCTGCCTTAGTTTGCCATTCATTCAAAACTATATGGTTTTGTTCAAATTTGATGTTGGATACCACAAGCCCTTGAATCTCTCCAAGACGCATCCCGCTATAATAGGCTATTGCCATAACATCATATAACTCCTTGTTTTTGCTCACCTTGCAAGCATCTAAAAAGCGGTTGAACTCATCACTCGAAAGAACCCTTTTTCGCGGCGTTTCTTTAGCTTTCCTGTAGCTCCTAACAGGATTTTTTAATAGTATTCCCTCCCTTATAGCGTGATTAAATATAGCTAAAAGCCGGGAGCGGTAACGGTTGACTGTTGCAGAGGATATAAACCCCTTAGCAGTCCGCCTTTTTGAAACTTTGTTTAATACAACTTCTAAATCGTTCTCTGTAATAGCGGTCAACTTCCAGTTAAGAGGGATTATTGAGAGTAAAACGTTAATCCGTAACTTTTCCGCATCTATGGCGGCATCGCTCCGTTTTTTTGATAAAAAATACGGCCAATACTTTTCTTTTACGTATTCATGAAAAGTAACGGAGGCAACGGCAGATTCAGATTGTAACTCTGTAAATGCTCTCTTAAACGCAGAAACCAATAACTCTTCACTAAAAAAGGCGTTCATAGAACCCTCCTATAAAATAAATTATTTAGGTGTATTAAAGAACCATGCCAAATTTAAAAAGGGTTAGCGCTAACCCTTTTTGGAAACTCCCCCCTGTATATATAAATATGTCAATGGCTAAACCTATTAGATCAGCTACCCACGCTGAAGATTATTACTATGAGAAAGACCCGATATTTGCGCCCAAAGGGAAGGGGGCAAATTCACGGTATTTCGGAAAGCTAGAGGGGCAGTTTAATTTAAGCGGACAAGTCCAAAAGAAAGATTTTATGCTCTTAATTAAGGGGAGAGACCCCCGCAATGGCAATCTGCTTGTTAAGGCGGGGATAAATGACGATAAAGAGAGCGCCCACCGTCCGGGGATCGATTTAGCCTTTTCCGCACCTAAGAGCGTGTCTATAGCAGCCCTTCACTTAGGAGACGAGAGAATAGTTGACTGCCATGATACGGCGGTTAATAAAGCCCTTGCTTATGTTCAAGACAATTTAATCCAATATCGGCGGACAATGAACTATAAGACCGATACCTTTCAATCCAAGAACATGATCGCCGCCTGTTTCACCCATGGAACGAGCCGTGCAAATGATCCGCAGCTTCACACCCACGCTATAGTTGAAAATATAACCCGCTGTAACGACGGAAAATTTAGGGCTATATCCAACGAACTAATCCTGCGCCACCAAAAGTTAATAAATTCAATATATCAGAATGAACTTGCAATAGAGCTTCAGAAATTAGGTTATTCCATAGACAACTACGGAAATAAATTTGAACTGCGGGGGATAAGCGAAGAAGCATTAAAGACCTTCTCAAAGCGGAGCAAGGAGATACAAGCCCTATACGATAAGTTAAAAGAACAATACCCTAACATGTCAAAGGCGGAGCTTAGAGATAAGGCGGTGCTGGAGAGCAGAGCGGACAAAGACACGGAGATAACTTATTCGGAACTAAAAGAGCTATGGAATAAACAGATTTCAAGAGATAGCATTCAGCCGGTAATGCAGGGCAAAGGGGAGATATGGGAGCGGGATTTATTCGCTGCCGCTGTTGAAGAGATCGAAAAGAAGGATGCCACCTTCAGCCGCATGAAGCTATTGAATGAGATGTTTACCCTCTCCAAAGGGGAATACTCCCTTTCGGAAATGGAGGCAATGATAGACAAGAATATAAGCGAAGGTGCGATTAGAAATGTAGGTATACATAAATATTACAACGTCCAGGAGGAACACTTTGCAACCCTTAAAACCATAATTACAGAGAACCGCATAATAGAGATTATAAACAGCACAGAGGGGGCAAGAGAGGCAATACTTGAGGCTAAAGAGTTTGAACGGATGCTTAGCAGGGAGTATGAAACCGCCGAGCATAAGAAGGAGTTGACGGACGGTCAGCGGGCGTTTGTAAGCGGCGCTTTAACATCAAAAGATTTTGTGGGATTTGTTCAAGGGGATGCCGGCACCGGTAAGACCGCCGCAGTGGAGAGGATAAAAGAGATACTGGATGCAACGAAGAGCGATGTCGAGATGATTGGTTTAGGATTTACCGGGATAGCGGCGGACGAGTTGAACAGAGCCGCCAAGATAGACACGTCAACCATAGCGTCTTTTTTAACGTCAAAGAAAACTAAGGAGATGAACAATAAACTCTTTCTAGTGGACGAGGCAAGCATGGTTGACTCTAACGACTTCTTAAATATTATGGAGCTAGCCTTAAAGGGAGAGAACAACCGAGTTGTGTTTGTGGGGGATGCGAAACAGTTTCAAGCCATCGGAGCAGGAAAGATGTTTAAGGAACTCCAAGAGAGCGGACTCACTAAGGGGCATATAAGAGTTATTATGATGAATGAGATTTTGAGGCAGAAGACGCCGGAGATGAAGGAGCTAGTTAAACTTGTGAAGGAGTATAAAGACGAAAGGGAGATCATAGGGGTTAAGGATGCGGCGCCGATGATGGAGGCAGCTTTTAATCTCATGGAGAAAGCAAACTATATCCATGAGATGAGAGCGGAGTCTAAAGACGCTTATATAACCCGGAGCATGATACAAGAGAGAGCGGTAAATGAGTTTTTAAGCTCGGAAGATTCTTTGATGTTTACAGCTACGCGGGAGGAGCGGAACGAATTAAACCGCTTGACCAGAGATAAAAAGTTCAGTGATGAGATATTGGCGGCGGGGAAAAAGATAACCATCCGGGAGAACAACGGAGAGTCCCGGCTTGCTACAAGCTATAAGATAAACGACATTATAACTCCCAAAGGGCAGTATAGGCAATACCGGGTGAAAGAGGTTAAGGCGAACGAGAATAAACTTGTACTTGCGAGGGGGAATAAGACTTTGGAGATGAATTTATCGCGGGAGGGGGTTTATCGGAGTTACCGGGAGAGTTCGCGGGAGATTGTTTTAGGCGAGGCGGTAATGTTTACCGATAACAATAAACGAATAGGGGTTGATGACGGACTGGAGAGGGGAGTTAAAAACGGATTAAAGGGGATTGTTGAGAAGTTGGACAATGCGGGGAATATGGCGGTAAGACTCCGGGATGGCAGACTTATAAATTTTAACTTGAAGGATTACAACCACCTTGAATATGCGTATGCAGTAACGAGCATTAAGACACAAGGGGCGACATGCAAAACCGCTATCATGGTTCATACGGCGGAGGATAATGTTAAGACGGAAAGTTTTTATACTGCTGCAACGAGAGCGAGCCACGACCTAAAAATCTTTACACCCGATAAAGCCCGCCTTAAAAGTGCGGTTCTTAGAGAGCAGGAGAAGACATCGACAATTTCCGCCGAATTTTATGACAATACCTCAAAGATAATAACGGCGGAAAAGGCAAAGGTGCAGAGAAAAGATCAAGGATTGCAGATATAAAAATTGTCATATTTTATAGAGCAGGGAATAAATCGTTAAGTTCTTCAATGCGCAACATGCGAATATCACGGACACAAGCTTTAAACCATGTGTAAGTTTGGCTTAAAGTTTGAGCGGCAAGAACACATTGAACAGCGTTTATATTGCTGCCGAAATAAACGTTCTCTTGTTGCCAGTCAAAGCCCAAGTTAAGCAAGGTTTTTTTTATATCACTGTAAGCATTTTGCCAACTGCCAGTGTAGAGTTTTTGCAATTGGCCTGTATCCAGATCAAAGCTAATGGCATATGACATTTTACCCCTCCAACTGCTCTTTTATTCCACTTTATAAATAACAGTTCTGATTTTTTTTGCAAGCCCTTTCAGCATTTTTAGCTGAAGGCGTAAAAATTTTTTTGCAAAAATTTTTGCAGTTGCGCTGTCAAATTTTTCTTTCTCTCCGCGAGCGGAAAGCGAAAAAGTCGGATAAGCGATAATTTCCACACTATACGCAATCGGAATTCCCGAAAGCCCTGTAAATACTAGGGGGCTTATATGTGCATTTGCAGTGCAAAATTGCATAACTAGCTTTTAATAATATTCATTTTTTCTGCACCGCGCAACAATGCAATTTTTAAAATTTGGCGTCTCTTGCAATGCACAACTTCAGATTGAAAAATTTGAAAGTTAGTCTGCTTTAACTCTAAAAAATTAAGCCTATGACTTCAAAAAAATTTTCGCCTTCCTTGTAAAAATTTTTTAGGAAACTTGGACTGGTATATACCATAGAGATGAAATTTTTTGTGAAAATTTTAGAGGTGGATAATGCCTATTTCAAAAAATTTTACCCTGCGGATCGATACAGACCTACTTTCAGTTGTCAGAGAAGAAGCCAAGCAGGAAAATTTAACTTCAACAGAACTTATTAGAAAAGCCATAGCAAATTATCTTGTTCAAAAGAACAAAGGGAAAAGCAAAGAGAGCGAACTCTCTTTGATACTCTCCGCTATAAATGAAAGCAATGTGGAATTGAAAAATTTCATCACAGAACATGAGAATATGGAACATGTGCAAAAAACTTTTTCTTACAATATGCTCTTAAAATTTGTTCAAAGAATCTGCGCCGGGATAGTCATTGCATCAGATAAAAACGACGCAGAGAAACTGAAAAAGATTTACAAAGATCCAAATATTTGGGAGTTGCTAAAATGAAAGACAGCGAACTATTGAAAGCATCAAAAGAGTTCCTTGAAAACCTTGAAAAAAATGTAAGGGAATACGGTTCTGGAAGCAAACGAGAACTGCTGGCTAAAACTTTTAATATGTCAATCGGACGAGCGGGAATTGTAATTAACGTCATAAAAAATGCAGATGATGACTTAATAAAAGGGATAAATGAAGACCGTATTACAATAAATTCCGTATACCATTATTTAAGCGGCAACCGCAATAATCCTATTGGGTCTTCTAACAATATTTCTACTAAAAAAACCGTTACAAAGAATAGTGAACTATTAAAGTCTGCAAAGGATGCTCTTGAAAAATGTAAGAATGTTAATAAACAAAAATACCTTGCAGAAGTGCTAAATATTGGAACAACAACGGCAAGCCATATTATTAAAGTTATAAATGAAGCCTCTGATGATCTGATAGCGGGGATATTGGAAGACCGCGTTAGTATAAGGGCGGTATACGATTTTTTGAAGGGACGCCATATTAACCCCCTGGAAAAAGAAAAAGTAACTAGAAAAGCAGCGTCCATGAATGACGGTGAATTGTTAATGGCGGTTAAGTATGCAGTTAAAAATTTTGAAGGCGGTTATGGGAAGGGAGATAAGAGAATATACCTTGCCAATCTGTTTAATATATCATCTGCAAAGGCGGAACGGGTTATTAAAGTTATAAATGAAGCCTCTGATGATCTGATAGCGGGGATACTGGAAGACCGCGTTAGTATAATGGCGGTATATGAATATCTAAGACATAGCAAGAGTAACCTTGAAAAGAATAAAACCGCCGATGAAGGAAAGAGCAAGACTTTTGATGATGATAGCAAGCACGCCGCCGATGAGAGAGGAGAGGCGGTAAAAGATTTTCCCGCCGGCTATCCGCCCTGCATGATTAAATTTTCCGTCAATACTAGGGAGGAAGACATAACCCTCTACATGAAAAAAGAGAGCGATATTATTTCAGCCATGCAAGCCCCGACCATATGTATCGAAGTGGAAGGCAATGTATACCCCGTTGTTGTATTCCCCGATAAAGAGTTCTTTTCAAATATAGGGGGAAGCATCCTAGAGTTAATAAAATCCCTCTACGAGGGTGAATATTCATTTAAGGAGTTTTGGGAAGGGCTAGAGTAACCATTTTTAAAAAGACAATTTCAGTCTTAATGAAAAGGGTTCACGTGAACCCTTTTTAAAAATGGTTAGTGCTAACCATTTTCACTTGACAAAATAACGGTCAAAAGTTAGAGTTGCAAAATAAAGGGGTATAAAAATGTATGCTATAGCCTTTGACATCAAAATTGACGATCTCAAAAAACATTACGGCGATCCATATAATAAAGCGTATGATGAGATTAGGCAAGAACTTGATCAAGTGGGTTTTGATTGGGCGCAGGGCAGCGTTTATATTACTAGAACCAGCGAAAACACTTTAGCGGCGGTGTATAGCGCCATTAACCGCCTTTCTCAGATTTCATGGTTCAAACAAAGCGTCCGTGATATACGAGCTTTCAAGGTTGAAGACTGGAGCGATTTCACCGCCATTGTAAAATCTTAAATTATCATTTCCTCTATGGAGGTTTCTCATGAAAAAGCTAGCTTTGGTTCTTGGGTTGGTTTTGACATTGGCTGTGGGGAGCTATGCAACTAGATATACTTATACCGTAACTGATGAACAAGGAATTACTCATCCAGTTGATCTTAATGCTGTTTCAAAGAGCAAAGAAATTGATTTTAGGGATATAAGAATTCAGATAATAAAAGACAGTGAAAGAGACGATGCTATTGTCAATGGTGTTGAACAAAAAGGTGATATAGAAATAGGCAAAAAATTATATGAAAAAGATTGTGCTGCATGTCATGGAATGAAAGGTGAAAAAGTAATAATGGGAGCAGATAACATAGAAATAAGAGGGGATAAATATACTCCTTCGCTACGAGGTTTAAAAGAGCTATTATTGAGGGAAGATATATATATATTTATTTATAATGGTTTAGACAACCTTATGCCTGCTTATGGCAACAAACTAACGCATAATCAGATATTTTCCTTGATACTTTATATAGAGTTATTATCCCAAAAATAATTTTATTAAGGCTTAAATGGCTTAAAACCACTTATCCCCTGTTTTATAAACTCTGCGGGGTCTTTCCCGTTTTCAACAGCATAGCGTGTTAAGGTTTCAAACATTTGTATACCGTTGTCATAGCTTTCAGTACGAGATTCCCCTTCTGAGTCTGTATAAGTTTTTGTGTATGAAATACTGCCGCTTATGGGAGCTTTCTTAAAACCAAAAGTTATATTACCTGCTAGGGAATCTGATAAAGTCCATGAAGCTGTAGTTTGATCATTCATTTGGACATATCTACCGAACCCTTCATTTAGGCTTATGGCAAGAGCGGAAACTTCTGCATTATAACCAGATGTTATTACTTTTTCGCCTAGACTTTTTTCTAGTTCTCTTTCTTGCTTTCTAACATCTAAATATTCAGAAGTTGCAGTTGGATTTGCTTTCATAATATATGTAAGTTCTGTCCTCTTTTCAATTAAATTTTTAAGAGTTTCATTGTCGATTTTAAGCGACTGGTAAATTTCCTTAGCTTTTCCAAAAGGATCGCTATTTCCATTCAAAACGGCGTTGAACACGTTATCATATCTAGTGCCGTATTCACCTTTGTGAACTATTGTGTTTCCTTCTCCATCCAAAAGCAAGCTGCCTTGCGAACCGTTTATAAGCCCGCTGTAGCTTTCCGAGAGCAAGCCGCCGTTATCCCCAAAAGTCCATGCCGCATTCGCGCCTTGAACATCATATCCGTTCACAGAGCCGCTAAAGTTGGTCTTTTGGGCAGTCATATTGCTGATGCCGCCGTCACTATTGATAGCAAAGGATATAGTCTGTCCCGCTGTAAATTCATCGGTTTTATACCTTTCGTTTAGTTTTGCCGCCATAACATCATTGAGGGCAAAGCGGTTGTTTCTAAACTCTGCAAATTCATCCATGCTTAAACCGAGAGCGGCGGCTTGCGTTTTATCCGATGCCATAATCCCTATTGACTGCCAATAAGCATTAACGTCTAAAGCCGTTTTATTATTTACATAAGCTCCAAAATCACCCGCGGCGCCCCCTAGCGCTTGATAGCCCCGCCCTTGCAGATATGAACTCATAGCGGAGGTTTCCGCCGCGAATATAGCCGCATCCTTATCAGAACCTACAAACTTGCTCATCTTATTCATATGGGCTTGAGCTTGCTCAACATTCCACCCTTCTTGTCTTGCTCTATAGTTTAAGTAGCTGTTTATATCGCCTAGTGCATCTAAAGCTGAACGCAAGGCTTTATAATCGCCTACTGCTCTAAGTCCCTCTGCTGAACCGCTTTCAGCGGCATTTAATCCTAACTCCCTCTGTGTTTCAACTTTATTTACTCCCGCTAAAGCATTATAAGCATCTGTATTAGCCAATCTATTTGCAGTTGATATTGCGCTGCCGCCTCCTACAGAATTAATCAATGCGTTTGCATTTGCTATCTCCCTATAGTAACCAAGCTCCACCGTATTTGCTATGCTTCTAACGTCCGTCATGCCGGCAGCCCACCCTCTAGCCTTCTCTCTGATGAACTGGTCTTGAGCTGCATCAGTGCCCCCGATTTGAGAGAGCGCCGCGCCTGTCTGAGATGCGGTCTGCTGCATTGCCTGCCCTATCCCGTCGGCTATAGATACCATCGCATGATTGCCAATCTTTAATATCCCCATGCACATGGCAAGAGCTAATGTCATGCTAATCCACCTCATCTTGCCATACATTCCGAGCGGTTCAAGCAATGGATAATGTATATTGAGCATATCTTTGACGCCGAGTCCGGAGTCTCTCATAGCTGTACATGCTTCGTATATATCGTTCTGGTATTTCATATACATCAATTGGTCTATCCCGCTCCAGAGGATAAGCCACACGAACATCCCGCCATACCACTTGACGACTCCTCCCGGTGCAAAGAATATTAATAGGAAACATAAGGGCGCAAGGAGGATTACCGCCACTGTTGTTGTGCTTCTTAGTTTCGGTATCCATATCTCAGCTTGAAACGCCGCCATAGTGTTTGAAACGTCTATCTGTTTCTCCGCTTGAGCCATATATGATTGAACAACGTTTCTCCCCGCATCTGCCGCTATATAACCGCTGATGAATTTATCCAAACTATCTCCGCTGGATTTATTAAAGTGCGTTTTTAGTATCCCGTTCATGATAGATTCGCAGACAACCGGTTCTTTATAACCGTTTGTTTCGCAAAAGTCTTTCCATACGGCGCTTTTACTATCGGTAAAAGTTTTAACTAGATAATTGTATAATTTGGCGCAGTCGTTTTTATCTTCAGGGAATCCAAACAACGGCAGCTCTTTTTCTATCTTGAGGTTCTCCAATAAAGTATTGCCTTTCGGTTCTTGAATCTCTTTATAATCACTCCATCCATGCGTTAAACCTACATTAACGCAGTA
>JAISNW010000036.1 GCA_031276055.1 Deferribacteraceae bacterium
AGGGCACGTTGACCATGGCAAGACCACCCTGACTGCGGCGATAACATGCGTGCTGTCTACTAAGAACTTAGCAGAATATGTTGATTATGCGCATATAGACAATGCGCCTGAGGAGCGCGAGCGGGGGATAACTATAGCTACAGCGCATGTGGAGTATGAGAGCCAGAAGCGCCACTACGCCCATGTTGACTGTCCAGGCCATGCGGACTATGTAAAGAATATGATAACAGGCGCTGCTCAGATGGACGGGGCGATATTGGTTGTATCTGCGGCGGACGGTCCTATGCCTCAAACCAGAGAGCATATAGTGCTTGCTAGGCAGGTTGGCGTTCCGTATATAGTAGTTTTTATGAACAAGTGCGATATGGTGGATGACGTTGAACTTTTAGATTTAGTGGAGTTGGAGATACGCGACCTATTGAGCAAATATGAATTTCCCGGCGATGACACCCCTATAATTAAGGGGAGTGCATTAAAGGCGTTGGAGTCTCCGAAAGACGTTGAGCAGACCAAGTGCATATGGGAGCTTTTAGAGCAGTTGGACAGTTATATTCCTGAACCTGAGCGGGTATTGGACAAGCCGTTTTTAATGCCTATTGAGGATGTATTTTCTATATCAGGGCGCGGCACAGTTGTGACGGGTAGAGTTGATCGCGGCAAGATAAAGGTAGGCGAAGAGGTGGAGATAGTAGGCATACGCGACACAGCTAAGACCACGGTGACGGGGGTGGAGATGTTCCGCAAGCTCTTAGATGAGGGTGTAGCGGGTGATAATATAGGGGTTCTTTTGCGGGGGACTAAGAAGGATGAGGTTGAGCGCGGGCAGGTATTGGCTAAACCTAGTTCTATAACGCCGCACAAGAAGTTTAAGGCAGAGGCTTATATATTGACGAATGCAGAGGGCGGCAGGCACACGCCGTTTTTTACAGGGTATCGTCCGCAATTTTATTTTAGGACTACAGATGTGACGGGGATAGTGACGTTGGCTTCAGGGGTTGAGATGGTAATGCCTGGGGATAATATCAGCTGTGAAGTATCGTTAATATCGCCTGTGGCGATGGAGCAAGGTTTGCGCTTTGCCATAAGAGAGGGCGGACGCACCGTTGGTGCGGGCGTGGTAAGCGAGATCATAGAGTAAACACCCGGAGGGTAAATATGGCGGCAGATAGCACAGTAATAATTACGCTTGCCTGCACGGAGTGCAAAAGGCGCAACTATACCACCACAAAGAATAAAAAGACGTTGACTAAGAGGCTGGAGCTTAAAAAATACTGCCCCTTTGAAAGAAAGAGAACTCTGCATAGGGAGTCAAAATAGTTAGAGCAGCGCCCTTTATAACCCGCGGAGTAAACAGAATAGGATTGGAGATAGACCAATAGCTCAATTGGCAGAGCACCGGTCTCCAAAACCGGGGGTTGGGGGTTCAAGTCCCTCTTGGTCTGTTATTGAACTGTTTTTTGTTAGAGAGAGCTGCTTAGGAGGAATAGATGCCGTTTGAACCTAAGGTATTTTATAAAGAAGTTCGAGAAGAGCTGCAAAAAGTTACATGGCCAACCAAAGAAAATACAGTCGCCACCTCTTTTGTGGTGGTGGTGGTGGTGATATTAATCACCTTGTATTTAGGAGCTGCAGACCTCTTTTTCTCGCAGATTTTCACTGCAATACTGGGGTAAGCCAGATGCCTAAACAGTGGTATGTCGTCCACACCTATTCCGGTTTTGAAAGACGGGTAAAAACCCTTTTAGAAAAGAAGATTGACGATCTTTCATTGCAAGATGAAATTGGAGAAGTTCTTATCCCTACTGAAGATGTTGTTGAGCTTAGAAAGGGTAAAAAGCATGTAAGCAAGAAGAAAACATTCCCAGGCTATATCCTTGTCAATATGAATATGGATATAAACAATTGGCATATAGTGAAGTCTATCCCTAAAGTGACAGGATTTGTGGGAGGGCAATCGCCGTTCCCTGTTCCTGAAAGCGACGTTAAAGCTATAATGGATCTCGCGCGGGAGCAAGCGCCTAGGAATGTTTCTAAATACGTCAAAGGGGATCATATAGAGGTTGTAGACGGTCCTTTTTCCAGCTTTGAGGGGATAGTAGATGAGGTGAATACTGAGCGGGAGAAAGTCCGAGTGATTGTAACAATCTTCGGCAGGCAGACCCCGCTGGAGCTTGATTACCTACAGATAAAGAGAAAGTAGCTTTTGGTTAGCTGTTGAATGCTAAATTAGGAGATAGAGAATGGCTAAAAAAGTCATGGGGCAAGTTAAATTGCAGATTCCCGCGGGGAAAGCTAATCCGACGCCGCCGGTCGGTCCGGCGCTAGGTCAACGCGGCGTAAATATTATGGAGTTTTGTAAGGCGTTCAACGCACAAACCCAGTCGCTTGGAGACTGCATCGTGCCTGTTATAATTACCGTTTATGAGGATAGGAGCTTTACATTTATAACAAAAACCTCTCCTGTTTCCCAACTCATAAAAAAAGAGCTCAAAATTGATAAGGGTTCTGCCGCGCCGAACAAAACAAAGGTTGGAACTCTCACAAAGGCGCAGTTGAAGAGCATTGCAGAGAAGAAACTTTCAGACTTAAACACAGATGATGTAGAAAAGGCGGCAAAAAGCGTTGCAGGGGCAGCGCGCAGTATGGGGATAGATGTAGAGCTTTAGCGGCGCTTTAGCCCTCTTTCCGTGTGCGGAACGACCTGAACCGCCTCGGAGTTGTATTTCAGGCAGCATAAGAAAATATGCGGAGGATAAGTATGGCGAAAGCCGGGAAAAAGTATCTGAAGGCAGCAGCACAGGTGGAAAAAGAGAGGTATTACGAGCCTCTTGCCGCCATTGAGCTTGCAAAAAGTGCGGCGTTTGCAAAGTTTGATGAGTCGGTTGAGGTTTCCGTTAAACTCGGCGTTGAACCTGAACATGCAGATCAGATAGTGCGGGGGAGTGTTTCGCTCCCTCACGGCACAGGCAAAACCGTTAGAGTTTTAGTATTTGCCAAAGGAGAGAAGGCAAAAGAAGCTCTAGCCAGCGGTGCAGACTATGTGGGAGAAGAAGATATGATCGCTAAGGTGGAAAGCGGTTGGCTCGGCTTTGACCGTGTGGTGGCTACACCGGATATGATGAGCAAAGTCTCTAAAGTTGCTAAACGTCTAGGAACACAAGGGCTTATGCCTAATCCTAAACTAGGCACAGTCACAAACGATCTTGCTAATATTGTAAAGCAGATCAAGGCGGGGCGGATAGAGTTCAAAACAGAGAAAAAGGCAGGGAATATCCACGCTATAATCGGCAAACGCAGCTTTGAACCCGCGCACCTGCTAGCTAATCTAAAGGCGTTCATTGATGCCTTAATTAAACTTAAACCTGCTGCAAGCAAAGGGGTTTACATCCGCTCTGTCAGCATCTCCACCACTATGGGGGCAGGGATTAAGGTTGATACGGCGGCGCTGCTTCAAAACCTGAATGTTTAGTAGTTGAAGCAGAGAGCGAGTGTGATTTTTTTCAGTTGAAGACAGCGGGGGGCGGCTTTTCGCCGCCATAATGCCCGCAGAGACATATGTTTAATACATGTGTTGATTTTTTTAGGAGGCGTCTCTTGAAGAAGAAAGAACAGAAGATTGAGGAAGCTAAAGGTTTAGCTCAAGAGTTTAATACGGCGGAGGGTGTGATCCTCGCCGCATACCAGGGGCTTACCTTTTCTCAACAAGACACTGTGAGGCGCAGTGTAAAATCCGCAGGCAACGATTTTAAGGTGGTAAAAAACACCCTGCTGAAAAAAGCGTTTGCAGAGAGCGGAATAAGCGGGCTGGATGAATATCTTGCTAAATCCACTGCACTGTTATTGGTGCGCAAAGATTTCGCCGCAGCAGCTAAAACCATAACGAAGTATGCTAGAGATTTTGCTCCGCTGGCCGTTAAAGCGGGGTATCTGGATGGCAGACTTCTAAATGCAAAAGAGGTGGCGGTTATATCAGAGCTGCCTTCTAGGGAGGCGCTGCTCGCAAACGGCCTCTCCACCAAGACCGCACCTGCACAGAATTTTGTTTCTGTGCTGTCCAACATTCCCCGCGGTCTATTAAATGTGCTTAAAGCCGTAGGGGAGAAACAAGCGGCGGCTGAGGCTGCCCTGTAAGGTTTAAACCTTTTATTTATTAAGGAGATTTGCTATGTCTGTTACAAAGGCTGAGGTTATCGAGTTTATTAAGAATATGCGTTCCATAGAGCTCGCCGATTTTGTGAAAGAGCTTGAGGGGATTTTCGGCGTGTCCGCCGCGGCTCCTGCCGCCGCTGCCAGTGCAGCCGCACCGGGCGCTGCAGCTGTAGTGGTTGAAGAAAAGACTGAGTTTGATGTTATCCTCACGGAATCAGGCGCAGAAAAGGTAAAAGTCATCAAGGTTGTCCGCGAGATCACCGGACTTGGCTTAAAAGAAGCAAAAGCCCTTGTAGACGAAGCTCCAAAGCCTGTTAAAACTGGAATTTCTAAGGGCGAAGCCGAAAAGATTTTGGCGTCTATCACAGAAGTAGGCGGAAAGGGCGAAATTAAATAACTATTTTTTCTTAAAAGTCCGATAAGTGCCTGAAAAAGCACAAAATACGCGGGCTGTCCGCAGCAGTGTAAGGCGTGGAAGCGGAGATATTCGCTTTACGCCTTTGATATTAGGTAGATGCGGCGTTGAACCGTTGCACGCGGGGAGAGGTTGGATTGAGGGGGCGATAATCCCCCTCATCTATCTATCTTTCGTCCCGTGCAGGTGCAAGACGCTTGATTTTACAGATAGGTGGCATAATGTCAGAAGCTAAAAAGACCAGTAGATTCATTGAACGCAAGAACTTTTCTAAGATAAAAAAAACTATAGCACCCCCTGATCTTGTAGAGATACAGAAAGATTCATTTAAGGCGTTTTTACAGGCGGATGTTGACATTGAAAGAGGCGAAAAACGCAAACCTTTTGGGCTTGAGGAAGTGTTTCAAGATATATTCCCTATTAAAGATTTTAATGGGGAATCAGTTCTTGAATATGTTGATTACAAACTAGAAGAACCTAGGTATTCCCCCCGCGAGTCTATTGACCGCAACACAACCTATGCTTCCGCCTTAAAGGCGAGGGTGCGTCTTGTTACATATTCAGGTTCTGAAGGCGATGAAAACCCTGTAATAAACGATGCTAAGCAGGCTGAAGTTTACCTTTGCGACATCCCTCTTATGACAGAGTTGGGAACTTTCGTTATAAACGGTGTGGAAAGGGTTGTAGTGAACCAACTCCACAGGAGTCCAGGCATATTTTTTGAGGATACCACCGCAGGCAAGAGCATCGCTACAAACCATATATATTCGGCGCGTATTATCCCTTACCGCGGCTCATGGCTGGATTTTGAATATGACGCCAAAAATATGCTCTATGTCCGCATAGATAAAAAGCGTAAAATCTCCGCTACCGTTCTCTTGAAAGCTCTTGATCTAACCGAAAGGGAGATAATCGCCTACTACTATAAAAACGATGCAGTGGTAAAAGTTGAGGATGGGATGTATTGTCTGCCTCTACCGTCTGTTGAAACAGGGGAGTTGGAAGGGCGCACCTTCGCCGCCCCGATTTACGACAAAGACGGCAATATCTTAGTTCAAGCCAATGAAACTATCACAAAGGGGCTCTTTAGGAAGATACAGAGAGCTAAAGATGCGGGAAAGTTTGAGGAGCGGATTATAGTTCCCTCCAATGCGTTAGAAGAGAAGTTTTTTGCATCCGATCTAGGTCAAGTTGACGGCGCTAAACCGCTGGTGGAATTCAACACCCCCGTCACTTTAGAAAAGATAGCCCTCCTTGAGGCTGAAGGGATAACCTCTTTTGATGTTTTAAGGATAGACAAGGTAAACACAGATACTGTTGTTAGGGATATGCTTATTACGGATAAAGCAAAGAGCGCTGATGAGGCAAGGATAGAGATATACAAGAAACTTAGACCAGGCGAGCCCGCCAATGTGGAATCAGCATACACCCTATTTATAAACCTCTTTTTCAATGAGAAGCGCTATGATCTCTCTAAAGTGGGGAGGGTTAAGATAAATGACAGTTTGGGGCTCTCCATATCTGAAGATATTACAGTTCTTACAAGAGACGATCTGCTTGAAACCATAAAGAAACTTGAAAGGATACGGCTCGGCAAAGATAAGGTGGATGATATTGACCACCTAGGCCACCGCCGCGTAAAAGCTGCAGGGGAACAGTTGCAGAACCATATCCGCATCGGGCTTGCCCGCATGGAGAAGACGATTAAAGAGCGTATGAGTATGAGCGACCCTGATAATATGAATGTTCAGGAGCTCTTAAATGTAAAACCGCTCTCCGCCTCCATAAAAGAGTTTTTTGGAGGGTATCAACTCTCCCAATTTATGGATCAAACAAACCCTCTTTCGGAGGTTACACATAAGAGGCGGCTCTCCGCTTTAGGACCAGGCGGGTTGAACCGAGACCGTGCGGGCTTTGAGGTGCGGGATGTCCACACCTCCCACTATGGAAGAATCTGTCCGATAGAGACGCCTG
>JAISNW010000050.1 GCA_031276055.1 Deferribacteraceae bacterium
TAATAGCGTTAATGGCGGCGAATGCGATATTAGGAGTCATGGCGCGCATCATCCCCCAGATAAACCTACTGGTGGTGGGTTTTCCGTTGAAGATTGCGGTGGGGCTTTTCATGTTCATGATGAGCTTAAACTTCTTTTACGCCGCCTTTGAAAAGGTCATCTTTAGCTATTTTAAGAATCTTCGGGAGATGATCAGACTTTTTGCGGGTTAAGATACAGATTTCCCTTTACACTTTCAGCTAAATCAGCCCACTTTTTTTGAACTTGCCTCCAAAGTTGGTTACCATAAAACTCCAATCTGCCTACTAAAAACCACCGTTTAAAATAGACAGATTTTTTTATGACATTTAGTTGAAAGCAGTTGACTAAAAAATGAAAAGCTACTATTTATAGGCTTTGGTGAGTTTAAACTTTTGATTAATTAAATTAAGCATCTGTCTATTTTAAACGGTGGTTTTTTATAGACAGGTAGAAGGCGGTTAAAGTGGGGGTAGTTCAACCTGAGGGAAACTATACGGATAAATATAACTATAAAAACCCTATAGCTAAATATCTTGTATCAAACTTCTTGAAATCTTTAGAAGAGTTATTGAAAAAAGTTCAATTTTCTTCTTTATATGAGCCTGGCTGCGGAGAAGGGTATATATCAAAGCGGCTCTCAACGCTATATCCAACTGTGAATATTCTCTCCTCTGATCTGTCTGCTAAAGTTATTAAAGAGGCTGGAGAGAGCAGCAGCGCTAAAAATCTAACTTTTGCGGTGGAATCTATATATAACTCCAACCACCCCGATATTTCCTTTGACATAGTTGTCGCCTGCGAGGTTTTAGAGCACCTAGAGGAGCCTGAAAAGGCGCTTTTAAGGCTAATTCAGGCATCAAAGAAGTACCTTTTGTTATCTGTTCCTAGAGAACCAATCTGGCGTCTTTGCAACATTGCAAGGGGAAGTTACCTTAAAGAGTTCGGAAATACTCCGGGGCATATTCAGCATTGGAGCAAGAGGGGTTTTTGCAGATTTGTGGAGAGATATTGCAACATCATTGAAGTAAAAACCCCTTTTCCCTGGACGATGATTTTATCTGAAAAGCGGGAGAAGTAAAATTAATCTACTTCTCCCAATAGAACACGGGATAGCTATCCCCTTGAGGCGGCAGCCAAGGGGAGCTTTCATCAAATATCCAACCTAACCCCTCATACGTTTCTTGCAACATTAAAGCCTCCGCAGAAATAGTTGCTCCGTTGTTGCGTTTGTCAGTATCAGAGTCTTCTTTCTCGGAGTAATGATTATAATCTTTCAGAGTATCTATAGCTAGATTTTCTTTTCCAGCGTCTATACTCCCTATACGAAAGTAATCTTTCTTTCCATTCTGTAAATTATTTGCAGTTATAGAGAGGTTTGCAGCTATGCAATTCTTAACAGAGCCCGCGTTGCCCGCTATTCCACCTACCTTACTATCACCGTCTATATTCGCAGTAGAGTAGCTGCCTTCAATAGTGCTAGTTCCACTTGAAGTACCCCCAATTATACCCCCAACGTTAGTTCCGCCCTTTACTACCCCACTAGTATAGGAGTTTTTTATTGTTCCGTTGTTAGCCAATCCCGTGATGCCTCCAACATATTGAGAACCTTCAACGCTCGCCCCAGTGAAACATACATAATCAGCTTCAGAATTGTTTAGAACTCCAACTACTCCTCCAATATTATTAGTCCCTTCAACACTGCCTTCAGCGCAAGAGTTTTCTATACTCCCATTTTTCACTCTTCCCGCTATAATCCCCACACTGTTTTTACCTTTAACGCCATCATTCCCTGTTTTTACAGTTAAGTTTCTAATACGTCCAGCATCGACATAACTGAATAAGCCTATATTATCCACATTGCTGTTAATTTTTAAGCCGCTGAGAGTATAATAATCCCCATTTAAGAGCCCAGAAAAGTGGTTTGAGCCATTACAGAGCGGCATCCAACTTTCAGTGAGTTCTATATTATCTGTGAGGATATATTTTTTACTGCTATCCCCGCATGATATACCTTTCAAGCCTGCTTCACCGTGTATCTCTATAACTCCGCTCGTTGCATAGTATCGTCCGCCTTCTTCCACAAGATCAGTAAGATGCAATTCAACTGCGCCGCCCTCCTGATCCGCTTTATACCAGATATCGAACAGTTCTTTTGCGCCCTCATACAATGTGAGTGCTTCCCCTATCGCAGCCCCTTTTTTCACAGATGTTTGAAAGATAATGTCTAGGTTTGCATCATAAAAGGCAGCCTCTATCTCTTCTTGTTCCGAGCTATAAAAAGCTAATAGGGTTGTATTGTCTTTTATAAAATAATCAGCAGTAAACAACTTTTCATCAACCTTCCAACCGATAAACTTCTCGCCTTCCCTATCTTCTAATAGGGGCAGTTCCACTATAGATAGTGCAGAGTACTCAATCTCTAAATATGGGATCGCCTCCCCCTCAATGTAAAATGACGCCCAATAACTTTTCAATTCATATTTCGCCGAAAATGTAATATCTGAATAGAGCGTATGTTCATCCCCTGGTGATAAAAGCCCGTCAACTCCTGCAAGCTGCCAACCCTTAAAGTCAAAATGTTCTACTTCAACAGGAGGCGGCGGAAGTAGGATATTGCCTACTTCATCCGAGAAAAGTTCATTAACAACCTTTCCCTCAATATCTGTAAAGGATGCTTTATATTCTACACGTTTATAAAAAGCGATAAAGTTTACATCTTTTGATAAGCGGTATCCAGAAGCTGCAGGCAAGAGCTCCCCTTCCCCATCAACCTTCCAACCTTGAAAGGTAAAATACTGTTTGTCAGGAGGTGTAGGCAGAAGAATTTCATTATTAACAAGAGAAATGCTGGGTAAAACAGTTTCGCCGTCTGAGTCATAAAAACGAGCAGTGGAAAGATAAACAGAGACAAAGACTGCGGGTTCTAATAATAGCGAGTTAGAACCACAATAATACCCATTATTGATATTATTCCAGCAAAAGAGCGCTTCATAAGACGAGGCTGAGAGGCGAATCTCGGAATATGGCGTTTCAGCATCAAAATACTCTTCACCTATCACTAAACAATCTTTATAATCTGCACTATTGCAACTTTCGCCTTTCTCCCACTCTGAATAATTCTTTACAAGAAGGAATACTACGCTATATTTTTTGCGCTCAAATTTAGCAGTAAAGGTTAGAGTGCTTTGCATGGTGTATTCGCCCTGCATAAGCAGAATCTCCGCATCGCCGGCTTGCCAACCCTTAAATTCCCAATGCTTGGCGTCTAGTTCGCTGGGAATATCCGGACTGCTGGGAATATCAATCTTTGCGCCCTTTTCAACCTCAATCGGAGAATGTATCGTTTCGCCGTTCTCATATAGAAAATAGGCGGTGACTTTAATAATATCCCCGCCTTCATCGCCGCCGCTGCCTTCTTTATCATCGCCTTCATCATCTCCGCCTGAATTATCAGGATCTTCTGCGTCTTCTTCAGAGTCTTCAGGATCTTCAGAGTCTTCGGAGTCTTCAGAATCTTCAGAATCTTCAGAATCATCTGAGTCTTCAGGATTATCATTAGGATTATCATTAGGATCTTCAGGGCTAATAGGCGTTTCAGACTGAGGTTTGCCGCTAATGCTATCATCTCCTGCCTCACTTGCACAAGCTGCAACGATGAATAAAAACGATATGGCAAGAAGAGCGCGCCCCAAAAACGAAAGGAGAAG
Source organism: Deferribacteraceae bacterium (assembly GCA_031276055.1). Lineage (GTDB taxonomy): Bacteria > Chrysiogenota > Deferribacteres > Deferribacterales > JAISNW01 > JAISNW01. The sequence continues at coordinate 3,729 of JAISNW010000050.1, forward strand.
TTTAGACCTTTTCACACATAACCTCAATTTAGACTTTAAGCCCAATAGCCCCGCGAAAAGGCTTAAATCCCCATATTAATTAACTATATATATTAAGTATTCTGCTAACTATTTATCGGCATATCAAAAAAGATCACACCTTTTTTCTGCATTGTTCTGCTATATTGAACCGCAGAGCTGCCTTGTTATATCTATCGATATAGACAGCCTCATCCTCAGCCCCTTTATGCTTAGCAAGCTCCTGTTCGCTCTCGTCTTTTAAGATTTTGGCGGCGTCATAATCGATAGCATTGCCGAGTTCGGCGCTGTCCGCTAGAACAGTCACCTTATCATCTTTGACTTCCATAAAACCGCCGTCAACGGCGGCATATTCTGCAACTCCTGCTGTAGTATAACGGAACCCGCCGCTTCTTAGAGAGCAGAAGAGGGCGGCGTGGCCAGGCAGTATCCCCATATCGCCTTCACTGCCTGATGCGTAAATCTCGTCTGTAGAGCAGCTTATTAGAAGTTTATCGGGTGTAACCAAATTTAATGAAAGTTTATCAGGCATATATTAACCTCTATCTAGGCTCTTCATCTTTTCAGCGTTGGAAAAAACCTCTTCAATCCCGCCGCACATAAAGAAAGCCTGTTCAGGAAGTTCATCGCACTCTCCTTCAAGAATCATCCTAAAGCCCCTAATGGTATCAGCGAGTTTGACATATTTTCCCGGTGTGCCTGTAAACTGCTCTGCAACATGGAAAGGTTGAGATAGGAAACGTTGAATCTTGCGCGCCCTAGATACAGTGAGTTTATCCTCTTCAGACAGCTCTTCCATGCCGAGAATTGCAATAATATCCTGCAGCTCTTTATACCGCTGTAGAACGGCTTGAACATTGCGGGCAGTGTTATAATGCTCTTCCCCGACTATATTTGGATCTAATATCCTTGAAGTTGAATCGAGTGGATCAACCGCAGGGTATATCCCAAGCTCCGAGATCGCCCTAGAAAGTGTGGTGGTGGCGTCAAGGTGGGCAAAGGTGGTGGCGGGGGCAGGGTCTGTAAGGTCATCCGCTGGAACATATATCGCCTGAACGCTTGTAATAGAACCTTTTTTAGTTGAGGTGATCCGCTCTTGCAGTTCCCCCATCTCTGTTCCTAATGTAGGTTGATAGCCCACCGCCGACGGCATACGCCCAAGCAGTGCAGATACCTCTGAACCTGCTTGTGTAAAGCGGAATATATTATCTACAAATAAGAGGACATCCTGCCCCTCGTCTCTAAAATTTTCAGCTACTGTAAGCGCGGAGAGGGCAACCCTCATGCGCGCACCGGGCGGTTCGTTCATCTGACCATACACAAGAGCAACCTTATCTAAAACCTTTGATTCGCTCATCTCCTGATAAAGATCGTTGCCTTCCCTTGTGCGCTCGCCTACCCCTGCTACAACAGAGCAACCGCCATGCTGTTTGGCAATATTGTTGATAAGCTCCATAATAATAACGGTTTTGCCTACCCCCGCGCCGCCAAAAAGCCCTGTTTTGCCGCCTTTAGTATACGGTTCAAGAAGGTCTATAACCTTAATCCCCGTTTCAAGCATTTCAACGGAGGTTTCTTGATCTTCAAGGGATGGGGTGGGTTGGTGGATAGAACGGCGTGTTGCAGCTTTGACGGGGCCTGCATCATCTGTAGGTTCTCCCACAACATTTAATATACGTCCAAGCACCTCTTTACCGACAGGAACAGTAATAGGGGCTCCAGTATTTTCCACATCCATACCCCGCACCAAGCCGTCAGTGGTGGTCATAGCAACAGCGCGAACAGTATCCTCGCCTAAATGTTGAGCAACTTCGCACATAATAACCCGTTTCTGTTTCTTATCCTCAATCTTCAGCGCGGTGAATATATCCGGCAGCGAGCTTGCTTCAAATTTCGCATCCACCACAGGTCCGATAACCTGAACGATCTTCCCTTTGCTTTGAGCCATCTATCTGTTCTCCTTCATTTCAGAGCCTCAGCACCGTTCACAATATCAAGAAGATCCATTGTGATCGCCTGCTGCCGTGCTTTATTATAATTTAATACTAGTTTCTTGATCATATCATCCGCACTGCGGGTGGCATTGTCCATCGCCACCATGCGCGCCCCTTGCTCGCCTGCTGCAGATTCTAAAAGCGCATGATAAATTGAAAAATCGATGCACCTCGGAACAATTTCATCTAAAAGAGCACGAGCGGTTGGTTCAAATATATAGTCAACATTTTCTTTCCCGTCTGTATCTGCAAAGGCTAGAGGGAGGAGTTTTTCCACCTTAGCCGCTTGATAGGCGACGGTGCGGAATTCATTATAAACTAGGTAAAGTTCATCAAAACCGCCTGAAAGAAAAGATTGTTTCACCTCGCGGGCGATGCTGCGGGCTGCATCAAAGGCAACCTTGCCTCCAAAGTTTATCCACTTTTCTAGTATGGGAAAGTTCTTACGCTTAAAAAAATCAAAAGTTTTCTTTCCTACAATAAAGAGTTTCACAGCAGCATCTTGATGCGATTCTGCAAAGGTTTGAACTAAGCGGTTGATATTGGAATTAAACCCTCCGCACAAACCTCTATCTGATGAGACCGCCAATAAAGCGATGCTCTTAATATCCTCTCTAGGTTTAAGGAAAGGACTCTCGCCTTTTGAGCGGCTTGCAAGGCTTGCCGCTGCCTCTCGTATCTTTTCAGAATAAGGGCGGGCGGCATTCATAGCTTCAACTGCTCTACGCATCTTTG
>JAISNW010000117.1 GCA_031276055.1 Deferribacteraceae bacterium
AGCGGTGGATAAACTCATATCCCCGCCGAATATTCGGATACAAAACGGCAAATGAAATCCGAATAACTCAAATCGGTTGATACATGCGGGAAAGGACATCATTTTTTACAACTTACCTATCAACCATGTAGACTGATTTTTCTTGCATATTTTGCCTACTTCCTCTATTCTTTTTAGTGGAGTAGGGGGAGTTTGAGCGGAGATACTCTTAGGCAATACCTTTTTACATGCACTTATCTTTCTGCTAGGGTATATCTTCTAAATTGACGATGTATATGAGAACAAAGCGCTATGAAGTTTCAGATATGAAGCAGGCTATCGAGCGGATTAAAGCCGATTTAGGCTCTAATGCTGTAATCCTCTCTACCAAACGGATTAAAAAGCCTGCCGCGCCCGGGCTCTCCCCTAAAATACTCTTTGAAGTCACCGCTGCTGTTGACGATGCAGCAATTCCTCCTAAAAAACCGCCTCTCCCTGATGAACCGAGCCTCTCTGAACCAAATCAACTGCTTGCAGGGTTAGATCGCAAAACCTTTTATGAAGGGAACACGCCCCGATTGCCCCCTAAAAAGACAGAAGATCTCTCCACACCCCGCGCTGATTTTAGAGAAGATGAAGACATCTCCCAGATTTTGGATGAATTAAACAGCGACATTGAGTCTAGCTCTGCAAAAGACCTCCCACTCTTTCCAACTAAAGATGAAGAGAGGTATATACCTGTTGCTAAAAGGGAGGAGACGACCCTGAATATAGAGGAAACTCTTAAAAAGATGGGCTTTGAAGAGCTTGTAAAAGGGGTTTCTGATCTTAAAAAAGAAGTTGCCGAGATAAAGCGCTTGATGGATGATTCTATAAGCATCTCTGTTGATCTGCCTCAACACCTTAGGGAGTATTACACAATCCTCACACGCAACGGGCTTGATGATCTGGTGGCATACCGTTTTTTGAAAGGGGTGGAGAAAAATTTGCCGGAACTTTTAGGCAAAGCTCAGATGAGGAATTTAGTGCAGAACGGGTTGGCGGAGATAATCCCTATAGAGAAAGATTTTCTCTCCGCCCTAAGCAAAAAAGTTGTAGCGTTCGTTGGACCTACGGGGGTAGGCAAAACCACCACAATAGCTAAGGTTGCAGCCACACTGGTGTTAAAATATTCAGGAAAAGTCTGCCTAGTGACTTCAGATAATTTTAGGATTGGAGCGGTGGATCAACTTAAAACCTATGCTGATATAGTTCGTCTGCCGCTATATGTGGCTACCAGCCAGAAAGAGCTTTCAGAGCTCTTAAACAGCATGAGCTATGATTATGACTATATCCTATTAGATTCAACCGGCCGCAGCCCCTATGATTCCACAGGAGTTCAAGATGCTATAGGGCTTATGACCGCAATGCCTACTATTATGCCTGTGCTTGTTCTCTCAATAGCTGCAAACCATAAAGAGTTGGGGGATATGTATGAAAGATATTCTGGATTCCTCCCTGAATATATTATTTTCACTAAATTAGATGAAACAAAATATTTTGGTCCGCTAGCTTCCATAGCAATAAAGAAGAAAACCCCGCTCCTCTTTCTCTCAACGGGGCAGGGGGTGCCTGATGATATGGAGATCCCAGATGGCAAGAAAATTGCTAAGAAGATATTGCAGGAGTTACCAACACTATGGGGTGATAATTGAGCAGCGATCAAGCGGCTAACCTGCGCCGCATTGCAGGCAGTCAGAGAAAGTGCCGCTATATCTCCGTCTCCAGCGGAAAAGGCGGGGTAGGCAAGACCACCTTTGCAGTGAGTCTGGCAACAGAGCTGTCTAAACGGGCAAAACGGGTTATCTTGTTCGATGCTGATTTAGGGCTTGCTAATGTTGATGTTCTGCTTAGGATAACACCTGGCGCTAATATTCGCGATTATCTGGCAGGGAATGTCGCCCTAAAAGAAGTTATAGTGAAAACTTCTCTCGGTTTTGATCTCTTTCCCGCCTCTAGTGGAGTGTTGGAGCTTTCGGAGCTCTCTGAAGAGGAGTTTAACAAGGTTAAAGGCGTTCTTAAAAGGCTTGAGAGCGAGTATGAATATATTGTGTTTGACACAGGAGCGGGGATAAACGCTAATGTCCACCGGTTTACCCGCCTTGCAGATAAGATGGTGGTAATAACGCTGCCTGAGCCCGCCGCTATATCGGACGCGTATGCTTTTTTGAAAACGGCGGTGCGCCAATACAATGTAACTGCCGCTTATCTGCTTTTTAATAGAGTAGAGGAGGAGGCTGCAGCTTTGAGAATCTTTGAAAATCTCAAAGGGGTGGTTAAGAGGTTCTTAAATACTGATCTTATGCTGTTAGGGATGCTGCGCGAAGATCAACAGGTAAAACGTTCAGCTAGGGGGGCGAGGGCGTTGTCGGTTTTTGAGGGCAGCTCTGCATTTACAGAGAGCGTGCGCAGAATTGCCGCGGTTTTATAAAACGCGAAAAGGTTAAGGAGCGGAGATGATAACTTCTGTAAAATATCTGCCGATATTTATCGCTTCAGTAATTATGCTGGGTTCATATCTATTTAAGGTATTATTCGCCGATCTCAAATTGACATATCTGCTCAGAGATATTATACTGTTTTTCATCTTGTATTATGTTGTTAAACTTCTTGCTATCGGCATAGAGCGGATACTCAAGAACTATTGGAAGATACTATGACATATTCAGTAAGTACTGCAGTTGTGCTGACTGAGGATGAAAAAGATCAGATAGTGCGCGACTACCTGCCGAAGATCAAGAGTTGGGCTCAGAGGGCAAGGTGGGGCTTGCCAGATTCGGTTGATATAGACGAGCTCTATTCCGCCGCTGCTTTAGGGCTTATTGAGTGCTTAGGCAAGTATGATAAGACAAGAGACGCCAGCTTTGCCACATATGTGGAATATCGAGTTAAAGGGGCGATTTTAGACGCTTTGCGCGGAATGGATTTTCTCTCCCGCAGCGCGCGCGCTAGGGTAAAGGTGTTAGAGCACGCAACGGATGAACTTTCAGCAAAATTGGGGAGAACGCCTACTATGGATGAACTTTCAGAGTATACTGAGCTCTCCCATGAGAAGTTAGAGCAGGCGCGAACTCTTCATAACACCGATAAGGTGGTAAGCCTTAATGCTGTTCAGGGTGAGGAGGGGCTCACCCTTGCGGATATTGTGCAAAGCCCGATGGATTCTCCTGAAGATGAGATTATCAAACAGCGCCGCGCCGATAAAATAGCGCAGGAGATAGACGCTCTTCCCGAGAAAGAGAGGTTGATGGTAAGCCTTTACTACTATGAAGAGCTTACCATGAAAGAGGTGGCGGCGGCGTTAGGGGTTTCAGAATCTAGGGTTTCTCAGATTCATACGCATGCAATAAAAAAGCTGAAGAAACGATTGAAGGATGTTATATGAACAAGATAAAAGTATTAGTAGTAGATGATTCCGCTTTTATGCGAAAAGCGATAGAAACAATGCTTGCGGGTGAGACTGATATAGAGATAATTGGTTACGGCAAAAATGGGATAGAAGCTGTAGATATGGCGGCAAGCCTCAAACCTGACGTTATCACTCTTGATGTGGAGATGCCCAAAATGGACGGGATTACAGCTTTAGAGTTGATAATGAAACACTCCCCTGTTCCCGTCATCATGGTAAGCTCCCTCACACAAGAAGGGGCGGACACCACCCTTAAAGCCCTTGACAAAGGAGCGGTGGATTTTATCCCCAAAGAAAAGTCGTATGGGAGCGTTGGAATATTGAAGATAAGCAACGAGCTGAAAACTAAGGTTCGGCGCTTTGCAGGGGATAAAGCTATTCTCCACCGCTTAAAACCGCTCTCTTCTGCACATACTGCAGCCGTTCCGCGTCCATCTGCTCCGTCAAAGAGAGTTTCCTCATCCACCCACAAAAAGATAGTCGCCTTAGGCACATCTACGGGCGGGCCTCAATCGCTGCAGCGGGTTATCCCTATGCTGCCTGCGGAGTTAGGGGTTCCTGTGGTTGTGGTGCAGCATATGCCGCCTAGTTTTACACAGTCGCTTGCAGCGCGCCTTAACTCTTTAAGCAAGGTAAATGTGGTGGAGGCTCAAGGCGGAGAGACATTAAAGCCGAACTGCGTGTATATAGCTAAGGGCGGAAAACAGATGACAGTTAAACGTGTGGGCTCTACGGCGTCTATAGTTATATCAGAAGAAGATCCTAAACTTCTCCACAACCCCAGTGTAGATATAATGGTGGATTCTGTTGCAGAATCCTTTGGAAGCGACGCCTTAGGGGTTATAATGACAGGGATGGGCAATGACGGCACGAAAGGGCTTAAAAAGTTAAGAGATAGAGGTGGTTTTGTTATCTCTCAAGATGAGCCGTCCTGCATAGTTTATGGGATGCCGAGAGCTGTGGTGGAGGCGGGAATAGCCGATGAGATCGTCACACTAGATGACATTGCCTCCCGCATAGCATTCCATGTGAAATAACAGATATGGCGGATATTCTAAGCCAAGACGAGATAGACGCCCTTCTTTCAACTGTTGTTGACGAAGGCGGGCAGACAGAAACGGCGGAAGCCGATGAGTTTGTCCCTAAAAAGATATCCGTCTATGATTTTCGCCGCCCTGACCGCGTTAGTAAAGAGCAGCTCCGCTCTATCCGCAACCTGCACGATAAATTCGCCCGCAACTTCAGCTCCAATCTTTCGAGCTTTTTACGCACTATAACAGATATATCTCTTGTAAGCGTAGATCAGATGACATATGGTGAATTTCTTATGTCGCTTCCTGATCCCACAAGTTTTAATATCATCTCAATGATTCCTCTTCAAGGCAACGCTGTTCTTGAGATAAACCCGTCGCTTGTATTTCCAATAGTTGACAAACTCCTCGGCGGGGCAGGGCTCCCCCTTTTCCAGGTGAGAGAGCTTACACAGCTTGAGATGACTATAATTGATGGGATTATAGCCCTTATCTTAAAAGATTTAGAGGAAGTTTGGAAACAGGTGGTTCCTAATATCCGTTTTAAGAAAGAGTTAAGCGAAAACAGCCCGCACGTTATACAGATAGTCGCTCAAAACGAGGTGGTGGTGCTTATAGTTTTTGAAGTTAAATTTGGAGAGGCTACTGGGATGATGAACCTCTGCCTCCCTGCTCTTGTCTTAGAGCCGATTCTCGGTAAAATCAGCTCGCAAGACTGGCTTATAGGCGCTAAAAAGGGGCGCACAGGGGAATACGAGATACGTATACTGGAGCTGCTTGAAACGATGCTTGTTAAATGCAATGTGGAGCTTGGACGCACAAGCCTCACAATGGAAGAGATTTTAGAGCTCACTGTTGGTGATACCGTGCTGTTAAATAAAAAGAGCACTCAACCGCTCAATATGTATGTGGGCAACCGCCATAAGTTTTTTGGGAATTTAGGCGTGCTCGGAGTTAAAAAGGCTATAAAGATCACCAATCCCGTTAAGGAGGAGAATATATGAGAACACCCTACGATTTGGAAAACGACAAAGGGTTGAAAACTTTCTACGGGATAGTGTGTGATGTGCTTAACAGCAACCTCTCGTCTTTTGTAAAACAACCTGCAGAGATCGCCCTTTCTGAAGTTTCACGTATGCAAGCGGTTGATCTTACAGCAGATTATCCTGACGGGGTGTTGGTGAAAGCCACCGAAGCGGGCAACGGCTATGAGGTTGGGTTAATATTTAAGATTGCTGATATTACAGCTTTAGCTGATATGATGTTGATGGGGGACGGGGAATCTAAAACAGAGCTTGACAACGATCTCACCGATGCGATCACCGAGATAGCCAATCAATTTTTCGGCGGGCTTACAGTTCCGCTTGAGACGCAGCTTGGCAGAAAACTCTCCTTTAGAGTTGATGGAGTTTCGAAGAATGATGACAGTTTCAGTGCAGCAAATTACCTAGCAGCAACCTTTATGGGAAATCTCAATGGGGAGATGATATTCCGCCTCTATGCAGATGAAGGTTTTTCTTCCCTTCTCTCTCAAGATGCGCCGCAGGCGGCTTCCATTGGAACAGATTTTTTCGCCGATGCCCCTATGAAAGAGGAGCACAGGCACACTGGAGCAAGCAATAACCCTAATATGGAGATGCTGCTTGATATAGAGATACCAGTTAGTGTTCGAATGGGTTCAGCAAAGCTCTTTCTTAAAGATATATTGGGCTTAGGACCAGGCAACATTGTAGAGCTTGATCAGAACGCCAGCGATTCCATAGAGCTTACAGTTAATGATCACCTTATTGCGCTAGGGGAAGTAGTTATTGTTGACGGATACTTCGGTTTTAGGATAAAAGAGATAATAAGCAAAGCCGAGAGGATTAAACGTTTAAAAGATTGAACCCTGCAAGGCTGCAATCTTTGAGGAGTGTAAAATGTTTAAGTTTACAAGAGGAAGAAGAGGTTTTACATTAGTAGAGCTTGCTATTGTGCTTGTGATCATAGGGATCATTATGGGGCTTGCGTTAAAAGGGAGCAGTCTTATCAGAGGGGCTAAGCTAAGGAGCGAAATCCGCAAGATTGACAAACTCCAAACCGCTCTAATGGCATATATAAATCTATACAAAGGGGAGCTGCCTGAATACAGCGACAACTCCTCTGCACCATTTTCCATCGACTATAGACTTTTTTTAGAACAAGACCTAATTAAGATGAACGATATGCTTGCAACCCTTAACACCACCGACGACATCGCCGGCGCTGTGAATACATATGCAGTATGGGGTTATGCTATGTGCGGCACAGGCACAGACAACTATACTTATTACGATACAGACTGCGACAGAGCAGGAATCATGGTCTGCCCTAATATCTGTATAGCGGGGATGCGGCTTAACTTTGACAGGAGCGTGGATTACAGCCCTGTTCTCTTGGAGACTAAGTGCGCTATCGAGGCGATGGCGGACGACAAAGATTATGCCAGCGGCGCAGGGAGGCTTGCCTCAACAAATTTTGGACCTCCTCCAGATTTAGAGTTTTCAAGGGCGGAGATATGCTCTCCAGAGATGAATTATAGAGATTTTGCGCCCGGACAGTCCGTGGGTTCAACCTATCTGTTTAGAATATACTAGGAAGATATAGGCGGCGCCGGCTTAGATAGTCGACCAAGGAGCTTAATATGCACGATTGCATCTTTTGTAAGATTGCGCAGGGGGTGATCCCTTCTGTAAAGGTTTTTGAAGACGAGCTGTTTATTGTAATCCTTGATCTGTATCCTGTTGCGCGCGGCCATACCCTTTTGATGCCTAAAGAGCACCATGTAAATATCTTTGATGTTCCTGATGATCTTGCACAAGAGGTTTACCCGCTCCTAGCGAAGACTGCGCGGGCTCTTAGGGCGGCGACAGGGGCGGTGGGGCTTAATATAGTGCAAAATAATGGGGAAGCGTCAGGGCAGGCTGTCTTTCACTCGCATATCCACCTTATACCGAGGTATGCAAATGATGACCTCCACTTTATAGCCCCTGGTAAAGTGCAAGCCGAAAATGATGAATTAAAAGAGACCGCCGCTAATATAATAAACGCTCTGGTAAAACAACACTCACTCCCAGATTAAGCCCTCTTTCGACTGCGCTTATCCCGTTTTAGTGGGAAGGTTTTAAGTGCGGGGGGCTGCTCCGAAATTCCCCTTTGCCCTTGTAATCACTACCAATATAAAATAGGGTAACCTATGCGGGCGGGCATCTTCATCGACAACTCTTTGAATGTTTTTATTATATCGTGTTTGTCGGGGAGATTCCCCTCTACATCTTTGCCGTACGGGGTGAGGGAGAATTGAAAATAATAAGCGTAATCAGAGAAAAGAG
>JAISNW010000232.1 GCA_031276055.1 Deferribacteraceae bacterium
GCCGCAGTTGCAGCGACAGTTGCCGCAATAAGCCTTATGGGTGCGGATTTCTTTCTCTTCAAAGCCGCTAAGAAAACAAGCCCTCAAACTTCAGCAGAACTTCCGCAGGAGAATCCCAGCATCTCTGATCTAAACCCTTTTGAGAGGGCGGAGGGTTTTTCAGATGGTGCAGAGGTATATGCATTTGTTGAGGCGGCTGTTCTCAATGTCCGCACCGCCCCAGAGCTGAGCTCTCAAAAATTAGCTGTCCTGAAAAGCGGTGAGAGGGTGTTGATTTTAGAGCAGCAGCCTGAGTGGGCTAAAGTGGTTTTGGAAAACGGACAAGTTGGTTGGGTATTTAAGCCCTATATTAGCTTTGAACCCAAAAATTAAAGAGGTATTTATGGCAAAACGAGAAAAGGTTGTGTTGGCATATTCCGGCGGGCTTGATACATCGGTTATATTAAAGTGGCTAGATCTGCAAGGTTATGATGTTACAGCGTTTGTTGCAGATGTTGGGCAGTCCGAAAAGCTATCCTTACTGGAGAGCAAAGCAAAGGCGTCGGGCGCTAAAGATTTCTGCATCTCTGATCTCAGAGAGGAGTTTGTTCGAGATTATGTATTCCCCGCTGTGCAGTTTAATGCACTGTATGAAGGGCGCTATATGCTAGGCACATCTCTAGCCCGTCCTGTTATAGCCAAAGGATTGGTGGATGCCGCCCATAAGGTAGGTGCAAAATTTATTGCACATGGAGCTACAGGCAAAGGCAATGATCAGGTGCGTTTTGAGCTATCCGCCGCCGCCCTTGATCCAGAGTTGAAGGTGATAGCCCCTTGGCGCATAAAAGAGTTTTACGGGGTGATAAAAGGGCGCGCTGAAGCGATCGCCTTTGCAAAAGAGCACAAGATACCTGTTAAAGCAACTGTTCAGAAACCTTGGTCCAGCGACGAGAATGCTTTACATATCAGCTTTGAAGCAGGATTATTGGAAGACCCTGCTGCTGTAGCGCCTGCTGATATGTTTGAATACACCGTTTCTCCTCAAAATGCCCCTGATGAGCCTACGGAGTTGGAAATTACCTTTGACAGCGGCATCCCTGCCGCTCTAAACGGCAAGCGGCTCTCCCCTGCCGATATGCTTGCAAAACTCAATAAACTTGGCGGCGATAACGGAGTGGGAAGGGTGGATATTGTAGAGAGCCGCTATTTAGGGATGAAATCCAGAGGGGTTTACGAAACGCCCGGCGGAGCGGTGCTTATTGCAGCCCATAGAGATATAGAGGGGCTTACTTTAGACGGCAGCCTTATCCAACTAAAAGACACACTGATGCCTCGTTTTTCCCAGCTGGTTTACAACGGCTACTGGTTCTCTGCTGAAATGGGCTGCATCTTAGCTCTTTTAGCGGAATCCCAAAAATATGTATCAGGCAAGGTGCGTTTATCGCTCTATAAAGGCAATATCTCTATCCTTGGAAGAAGCTCTGAATGCTCCCTATATGATCATAAGGTCGCTTCTATGGATGATGACCACGGAGCTTACGATCCCACTCAGGCAGACGGCTTTATAAAACTTCACGCCATCCCTCTTTTAGCGCACGCCCGCAGGAAGAGATAGATGTATTTTCAAGATGTTTTTCTTAACCTCCAAAACTATTGGAAGGGGCGCGGCTGCCTCATCTTTCAACCTTACGATATGGAGGTTGGGGCAGGCACCTTTAACCCTGCTACATTTCTAAGATGCCTTGACGACAAACCGTGGCGGGCTGCCTATATTGAAAACAGCCGCCGCCCCACTGACGGCAGGTATGGGGAAAACCCTAACCGTGTTCAGCACTACTATCAATTTCAGGTGGTGCTGAAGCCATCCCCTTCAGATATACAAGAGCTCTATCTAGGCAGCCTCAAAGCATTAGGGATAGATCTCAATATGCATGACATCCGCTTTGTGGAAGATGACTGGGAATCCCCTACTCTGGGTGCATGGGGGTTAGGGTGGGAAGTATGGCTTGATGGGATGGAGATCACCCAGTTTACATACTTTCAACAGGCTGCAGGGATCGACCTAAAACTTATCACAGGGGAGATTACCTACGGTCTAGAGAGGATTACCATGTATCTGCAGGGGGTAGACTCTATCTTTGATATAAAGTGGAATGAAAATTATACTTATCGCGATATTTACCATAGAAATGAAGTGGAATTTTCCCGCTATAACTTTGAGTGTGCAGACGCCGATATGCTCTTTGAACTCTTTAAGATGTATGAGAAGGAGGCAAAACGTCTTTGCAGTTTGCACCTTGCTCTCCCCGCTTATGATTATGCCTTGAAGTGCAGCCATACATTCAACCTGCTCGATGCCCGAAACGCCATCTCTGTTTCTGAGAGGACAGCTTATATAGCCCGAGTGCGCGCATTAGCGCGTGCAGCCGCCGCGGAGTATATCTCAACCTTTCTTTGACAAAAGCCTCGTCCCCTGCTATCATCCCTATTGCAGCAACAACTGTTGTTATCTATGCCGACCGCGAAGGTTAATAGGGGATTTATGAGGGTTTTTGCCGTCAATATGAGAACGGATGCGGAGCGCAGAAAGCATATTCTTTCTGAGTGTTCAAAGCATTCGCTTGCCGTAGAGATAATAGACGCCGTCATAGGTAAAGAGCTTACAGAGCTAGAGATAAAAAAGAAAGTGCTGAACTTTGAAGACAGCGGTTTTACTAAGGGAGAGATTGGCTGCTCGCTAAGCCACCTAAATATTTACCAGAAGATGTCGTCTGAGAATATTCATATCGCCCTAATTTTAGAAGATGATGCACAGATAGAAGCTATAATCCGTCAAGCGCTGGTTGAGATAGAAGAGTTTGATAAAGCGAAGGGTAAACCCGCAATATATCTTCTTACAGAAGCTGAAAAGTATGTACAAAATTTCAATATCCCCTTAAAATCAGTAACCCTTCATAAATTCCACCGCGGCTGGTATACTCAAGGCTACATTATCAACCTTAAAGCTGCCGAAATCCTTCTTAAACATCTCTACCCTGTTAAAAACTATGCTGATAATTGGCGGTATATCCTCTTTTCCACAAAGATTAAGATATATACAGTTATACCCACCCTTATAACCACTGTGAAAGGGATGGAGAGCACTATTACTGCCGACAGAAACCTTGCAGAAAAGAACAAGAGGATTAGATACAAAAAGAAAGTCATGTTCGGGCGAATTTATAATATAATTAGATTCTTTGCCTATTATATCTTAAAACGCCCTTTTTATAAGATAGCTGCCGTCAAGTAGGTAGATAAGCTATAGTCTCAAAGTTTTCACTCTAAATAGCGGGATAATCCCAAAGAGATAATATCTAGCATGTCTGCCTACTATTTTTACTGTCACCACCTTTATAAAGCTAAAGAGCTTCCCCACCTTTAAGAGCCTTTTCGGTGTAATGAAGTCGAGCATAAAATATTCATAAAACGGCGTTTTTTTGGCATAACGCCACCAGAGGCAGTCTAGATTAACCTTAACTCCCCACGGTTTAGCGGGCACATAGTGCAAGATCAGCGGGTTATATACCGCTTCTTCATATTCTTCGATGCTGAAAACGCCGTCTGCTATAGGTTC
>JAISNW010000258.1 GCA_031276055.1 Deferribacteraceae bacterium
CTCTTCTGAAGCTTTCCTGCGAAATCTTTATGGGCAGGGAGGATACCGAGAGGCAGGCGTTAAATGTCTACCGTATGCGCCTTTTAGGCGCCAAAGTCCACTCCGTAACAGCTGGTACAATGACGTTAAAAGATGCTGTAAGCCAGGCTATGCGGGAGTGGACAAAGAGTGTAAAAGACACCCACTACCTTTTAGGTTCTGTTATGGGACCGCACCCATTCCCTGAAATAGTCAGGGACTTTCAGAGCGTTATCAGCCGTGAGGCGCGCCGAGAGATATTAGAAAGGGAGGGGAAACTGCCCGCGGCAGTGATAGCTTGCGTTGGGGGAGGTTCTAATGCTATCGGCGCATTCTACCACTTCATAGAAGATGATTCTGTTCAACTCATAGGTTGTGAAGCCGCAGGGCTGGGGATAGATACAGATAAACACGCTGCTTCTGTTGCAATGGGGAGTTTAGGGGTATTCCATGGCATGAAATCGCTCTTCTGCCAGAACAGCGAAGGGCAGATAGCCCCTGTTTACTCTATATCCGCTGGGCTAGACTACCCGGGGATAGGTCCTGAACACGCCTACCTTAACCAGATAGGGCGGGCGCATTATTACCCAATAACAGATATAGAGGCGGTGGACGCATTTTACTGCCTCTCGCGCACAGAGGGGATTATCCCCGCAATTGAATCTGCCCACGCTGTTGCATATGCGGTTAAAATTGCTAAAGATTACCCAAAAGACGAAAGCATCATCATCTGCCTTTCAGGCCGCGGCGATAAAGACGTTGCAGCTATAGCAAGATATAAAGGGGAGAATATAAGCGAATAATTCAGCTAAATATAATAAAATAATAACCAACCTTTAACGTCTTTACCCTATATCATATTTATAAGGAGAAGATATGCCCAATCTATTTACAAAACTTCACGACGTTCTGCACGAATATTTCCCTCTAAGCAAGCCCGCGTGCGGTAAAGGCGATGCATACGCAAAAAGCTTATAATAAAATACGGTTTAAGAGGCAATAACCTATGAAAAAGCTGCTGGTAGTTTTAGGATTGGTATTTTCGGTGTTTGCGTTTGGCTGCGATGACACGGGTGAAGATTCAGAGTTTGATGATGAACAACAAACAGAGCAGATTGAAATTGGCGGGGAGTGAATAATTCCGAAATTGCGCAGACGGACGAAACAGTCTGACATACGCGAAAAGCGTATAATTTTATTTCGCCTTGTTCTTATTTAATATCCGTTTGTTCAGCGCCTGCCGAGATATTCCTAAGAGCGCAGCCGCTCTCTTCTGGTTGCCGCTGCACTTCTCCATAGCCTTTGCAACAAGGTAATCTTCGGCGTCTTTTAAGGTAGGAAATCCGCCGGTAGATAGCTTTAAGAGCGGATTTTCTCTGATCTTCGGAGCTGCCTTTGCGATATAGCGCTTAAACTGCGTTAAGGCGAGCGGCCCTCTTTTATGGGTGGCAACGGCATCGTTTACCATAGCTTCAAGTTCGCGCACATTGCCAGGATATGAATAACGGCTTAGATAGTCAACCAGCTCGGCAGATACGGCGGGCGGGGTTTTCCCCATAGCGGCGGATGATTTTTTTACAAAGTGTATAAGAAGAGGGGCTATATCGTCTAAACGTTCCCTTAACGGCGGTATAGTTAAACTGTGGGTATGAATTCTATAATATAAGTCTTTTCTAAACCCTCCCCTATTAAGCTCTAAAAGGAGGTCTTTATTAGTGGCAAGAACGAGTTTAACATCCATAGATAAGCTGACGTCTGAACCGAGCGGGTAATAGGTGTTCTCCTGAATTAACCTCAACAGCTTTATCTGGCTCTGTTCAGGCAGCTCCCCGATCTCATCAAGGAGGAGAACTCCCCCCTTCGCCTTAGCTAATATCCCCTTCCTCTCCGCAATAGCGCCTGTGAAAGCCCCTTTTGTGTGTCCGAATAGGGTGTCGGCAAAAACATTATCATCCACCCCTGCAATATTGACGGTAATAAAAGGGTCGCGCCCTGAAAGTTTATGAATGGCTTTTGCAAAGAGCTCTTTCCCTGAACCTGTTTCGCCTGAGATAAGAACAGGCTGCATAGAGATAGATATCTCTTCTAAATATCTAAATATGGAGAGCATATTTGGATTCACTGTAACTATATGGCTGAAGGCATCGGGCGTAAAAAACTTAGGTGAACCATAGTGGCTTACAGCTACTTCAAGGGCGTCTAAGAGCATACTCCGCTCAATACCGCGGACAGCGGTGATATTGAGGTGCAAACGCACCATAGACAGTTCCAGAAGATCATAAGCCCCCGAGCGCATAAATTCCACCACAGTTGGAGGGTCTGTATGCTCTGCAGCCACTATAACCTGAAGTTTTGGGGAGAAACTCTTAATCTTCAGGATAAGCTCAGTGGAAGATTTCAGAGAGCCGGCCTCTAAAATTACAAGAGAGACCCTATTTTCCTCGATGAAACGGAAACACTCACCCTCTTTTACCGTCCAGACATGTGAAAACTCTTCTCTAAGGATTAGGGTAAGCTGATCTATAACTTCCCGCCTTGAACCTGCCACAAGGATAGGTTCATCTTTCATAGCGGAGGCTTTATGCAGCAAAGCCATATTGCCCTAATATTTATCCACTATAACTTCTGCAACACGCACAAAACGTTGAATGAATAGGTTGTAGCTTGCGCTGTCAAAGATAATAGGGGGTGCGTTTATTGCAACTCTGCCCTCATCATAGGCAAATTTGCTCCACTGTATATAACCATCCTTTTGCTCCACATAGGCGTAAACCGTATCTTCAGAGAGATCGTCCGCAGGGGCGAGGCAGGGAAACCAGACATCAACCTTATCCGCCAATTCCATTACTTTTAACTGGTTTAATGGGCTGGAAAGCCTTACAGGGGCTGAAAACCCATTCGGCAGCTCATCCCCTCGATCCATGAGGAAAGTTGAGAGCAGCCTCCCATCGATCATAATCTGGTATCTGTCATTTACCTCTTTTAAGGAGATGATTGCAGTATAAGGGGCGCTGGTCTTGGCTATCTTAGCGAGCTTTAGATGGTCTTCTTTCAACTTTCTGTCAAGTCTAAGAACAGCAATAATAACTGAGACGAACAGCACAACAAATCCGATGGTGACAATAAAGATAGTATTCATAAGCTAAAAGGAAATATTAATGGTAAAACAAGCACCATTACAACTCCCATGAGAAGCTGCAAAGGTCCACCCACCTTCACATAATCTGAAAAGGTGTATCTGCCGGGCGCCATAACCATAACGTTAGGAGGGGTTGAAAATGGGCTCATAAAGCACATGCTGGCGGCTACAGTGACCGCCATTAAAAAGGGGTATGGGCTTAAACCTACTGTTTTAGCGACTGAAAACGCTATGGGGGCAAAGAGGATCGCTGTTGCGGTATTGCTTATAAAGAGGGTAAGCACCGAGGCGCCAAAATAGACGCCCGCCAAGATAATAATAGGGCTGCCCCCGCCAAGTCCTGCCGCTAAAGCGTTCGAGGCAGCCTCAACCGCTCCTGTCTTTTCCAGTGCGGTAGCCATAGGGATCATCGCTGCTATTAAAACTACGCTCTGCCAATTCACCGCCTTATACGCTTCCTGCATCCCTTTAACGCAACCAGCGGCTACCATTAGAACCGCCGCTAAGATGACGGAAACGGCAGGTTGGAGCAAACCCGCCGCCATAGAGACTATCATAAAAAGGAGGATCCCCGCCGCTATCGGCGCTTTTTCATCTAACGTCACTTTCGCCGCCTCTTCTAAGGGGCGACCCACCAGTACGATATTATCATATTCTTCATCAAGGCGCGCTAGATCGTTCCAACTGCCTTGCAAAAGGATCGCGTCGCCCGCTTTCATCACTTCATCTTTTATCCCTTCAAATTTATGCACCCCTTTATGGTTAATCCCTAAGATGCTGACGCGGTAGTTCTCCCTAAACTTTGAATTTTTTACTGAAACGCCTATAAGACGTGAATTAGGCATAAGCAGCGCCTCTGCTATCCCTAAATTGCTGTGCATATGGGCGGGCATCCTAACAGCAGCAAGTTTATTCTCCGCCATAAATCTATCAAAGTTCGCCTCTGCTGCCAATATTTCAACTATATCATACTCTTGTAGGATTGTATTTGGGGATGCAAGCTCTTCCACCCCCTTTGAAAAAAAACTTTTCCGTTTATTCCTGATAACTTTTATTAAACTCACAGAATATCTATCTGTTATATTGAGCTCTTTCAGAGGGATGCCTACTAGAGGGGAGCCTAGCTCTAAGATTGCAAGGTGCGTATTGGCAGATATTTTATACTCTCCTGCCAGTTGAGCCAAACTTTTTGAGCGGGCTTTAGGGGGAGAACCCGCTCTATCTGAGAGAAAGAGCTTTGATAAAAACCATATTCCAATAAGCCCAACAACAAAGGTTACACACCCCACCGGTGCAAAGGAGAAGAACTTTATATCGTGATAGCCCCCTTCACTAAGAACGCCCGCTATAACTAGGTTTGGGGTGGTGCCTATAAGGGTGAACATCCCGCCTAATGTAGATGCATAAGATAGAGGGATAAGAAGCCGCCGCGGGTTGATATTAGAGTTCATGGTCATACTTATAACTATAGGCAGCATAAGAGCGACCGTTCCAGAGTTGCTGATAAAAGCCCCTACAAGCGTTGTAACTACTATAATAAGCAGCAGCAGCTTCTCTTCACTGGCTTTAGCGAACGCAAGCATCTTAGAGCTGACGAGCATAGCAAGACCAGTGCGGAGGATGCCGCTTCCTACTATAAAAAGCCCTATCATCATTAAAACTACTGGGTCCGAAAAGCTCTTGAACGCTTCGGGCGGGGTTAAAACGCCTGTTAATATGAGCGCAAGCAACGCGCACAACGCCACTAGGTCAGAGCGGATGCGCCCATGAACAAAGAGCACAACAGATGCCAATAATATTATAAGTGTTGCTACCATTAGTTTGATTATAGAGCTAAAAGGAGATAAGGCAAGTAAAAATTCCGTATAAAAGAGGGGGTTCCAATTACCTCGTCTGCATATGATTAAACCCTAAAGGATTTTATATTTAATGCCGATAAGATAATAACTGTTATATTGGGGTATACTAATGAGGAAGACGAATTTAAGGGTTGAAATGGTATTGGAAAATTTTATAAAGAACGAGATATCCTCTACAGACGGCAGGATAGTTGCAACCCGCTCTTTTGTAAATACACTGCGAGGCGAGCTTGCCTCCTACTCTGCAAGGATGCCGTTTGAAACAGAGGAGAGAAAATATTTCATGATGATCTTAACGCTCTTTCATGATATGATTAACACCTATGATGAAGAGATTGAGCTGCTCATCGATAAGAGAGAAAAGATGCTTGAACACCTTATGAATGTAAAGAGCGTAACAGCCTACCTGAACCCTTTCCCTGATAGTGTTGTTGCGGGTTATTCGATAAATTAGTATGGTTATTCCCCAGATTATCTCCGATCCTTCGGATTGTGATGTCTATAAGTGGTCTATGAGCAACTTTCTCTTTAAGAAAGACTACCTTAGAGAGATAGTGGGCTGGAGTTTTTTTAACCGAAACAACACCCTCTTCCCCATAGGTTTTGGGGCAGAGTTAAAAAAACAGGTGGAATCTTGGCGGCAGCTGCGCTTTTCTGACGAAACTTTGGACTATTTCGCTAAAACCCTCTACTGGTTAGATTACCACTATATATGGGCTTATCTTAAAGCCTACCGTTTCGATGTGGACTGCATCAAGATTGCCTCCCGCGCCCATGGAGATTATGAAACGCTTGACGTCAGCTATGAAGGCGAATGGGGGAAGGTGATCTTTTTTGAGATATTCCTATTAAGCACAATGACAGAGCTTTACTCTATTATGCGCAATCTTAAAGCTCCAGAGCTCCTCTCTGAAAAAGAGATAAAAGCGCGCAACAGAAAGAAGTTCGAGCAGTTGGCTGAAAATGGGGCGAAAGTATTTGAATTTGGCACTAGACGCCGTTATTCCGCCTATAATCAAGAGATGATCTTATCGCAGATTATAGATGAGTTTCCTACCGCCATTATGGGAACATCCAACGCTTATCTAGCTAAGAAGTATAAACTCACCCCGATAGGCACTATGGGGCATGAGCTGGTGATGTATATGGCGGCGAAATACGGACCTATCATGGCAAATAAGCTGCTTATGAAAGAGTGGGTGGATGTTTATCAGGGCGCGCTGGGGATATACCTTACAGATACCTATACCACCCCGCACTTTTTACGGGGTTTTGACCTCTTAAACAGCAAACTCTGGGATGGCGTTCGGGAAGATTCAGCCCCTGATACAGATAGATATGTTGACGATATTATAGCCCACTATATAAAACATAGGATAGACCCTGCCACCAAAACTATTGTCCACTCCAATGGAATTTGCAACCTAGAGAAGCTGATCCATATGCAGAAATATAGGCAGAATGAGATAAAAAAAGGTTTTGGAGTAGGCACATGGCTTACTCACGATGTATATTCAGTCGATTCAGGGATAAAGCCGATAGATTGGGTAATAAAGATGACTCACGTTTACGTTGACGATAAGAAGAAATATTGTGTAAAACTTTCGGACACTCAAGGCAAAGTCACCTACACAGATGAAGGCGCTTTGCAATACTATAGGCATGAGTTAGGTTTATAAGGGTTAAGATGACCTTTGAAAAACAGCTGCTCGCTATGTTTGTGTGCAGTGTAGGTTTATGGTTCATTACATTTAAGAATGAACAGAGATATATATTTAAAAGAGATGACTCTCCTCTCAAGAAATCTGTTTCTAAAGAAGAGAGCGCATCTGCCTTCAAAAATAGCGCCGGAAAATATAAAAGATGGTCTGTTATCAATGCTTTCTTCTTCTGTGTATACATTTTGCCTATCCTTGCTGTGATAGAATCAAAGAGAGCTGAAAATGCAGCATTCAAAGAAGAATATGACCGACATATCCATAAAGTTATAGTATACAATGTATGCACATATCTATTAGCCGCCCTCTTTACTATTGTAATGAAAACCCTTGAATTAAAAGGCGTATTATAGATTAGAGGGCGTTATATCCTCTTACACTGCAGCGGCTTAAAATAAAATTGGATAAAAATTATCTTTTTATAGATATTTTTTGAAAAATTCTTTAAAATCTTATACCCTCAACTTCGTTACCAGATATAAGGAGATTGTTTTGGCAGAAAGATTAAGCGTTGGTCTTGATGTGGGCTCAACCACCGTTAAGGTTGTGGTAAGAGATTCTAACGGCTCTCTTATATTTAAGAGCTACAAGCGGCACTTTTCAGATGTGCGCAAGACCATGATAGAGTTGATAGAGGAAGTTTGCGAAAGGTTTTTAGACACATCTTTTACCATAGCAGTGGCGGGTTCAGGAGGGATATCAGTATCTGCATGGCTGGGGGTGGAGTTCATACAAGAGGTTATAGCCTCCACCGCCGCCATAAGGGAGATCATACCTGAAACAGATGTTGCTATAGAGCTAGGCGGCGAAGATGCAAAGATAACATTTTTTGACTCAGGTGTAGACCAGCGGATGAATGAAACTTGCGCGGGGGGCACAGGAGCTTTTATAGACCAGATGGCTGCAGTTTTAGAGACAGATGCGGCGGGGTTGAATGAGCTTGCAAAAGATTACAGCACCTTATATCCTATAGCGGCGCGTTGCGGCGTTTTCGCCAAAACAGATATAATGCCGCTGCTTAACGAAGGCGCTCCTAAAAATGATATAGCCGCTTCTATCTTTCAGGCCGTGGTGGATCAAACTGTGGGCGGGCTTGCCTGCGGACGCAGTATTAAAGGGAATGTGGCGTTTTTGGGCGGTCCTCTAAATTTTTTAGGAGAGTTAAGGAAACGTTTTATAGAAACGTTAAAACTTGCCGATGAAAATATCTTTTTTCCGAGCGATGCCCAATTCTTTGTTGCCATAGGCACGGCTATACTCTCTAAAAATTTTCCCGACACTAACGGCAGAGAGCTTCTTGAAAAGGTTAGACTCCTTGCAAA
>JAISNW010000074.1 GCA_031276055.1 Deferribacteraceae bacterium
TAAAGACTATTGCTGTAAAAAAGAGCGGGATTGAGGAATTAGCTGAGAGCATCCTACTGCATTCAAAAACCTCTGATAATGATGATAAGCGGTTTGCCCGCCTTTACCACGCGGCTTTAGGGCTTATAAAAGACCGCCTTTCAAACTCCTTTTTTACCGCAAACGTTTTTAGAGATCTCCTTAAAAACTATGGAGATCCATACTCTGTTGCGATAGAATGGCTCAAGCAGCACGGTTTGAACGCTTAATGAAGCTAGCCTTAATCAGTTTGGGGTGTCCGAAAAATCAGGTGGATTTGGAACATTTTGCAGGCAGCCTTTCAGAACAGATCACACTTACCCCATATTTAGATGAAGCAGATATTGTGGTTATCAATTCATGCGGCTTTATCAGAGAAGCTGTTGAAGAAACGTTGACAACACTCTCTATAACACGTGAATCTGTTAAGAGCGGGGTTAAGATCGCCCTCATGGGCTGTTTGCCTGAAAGGTATAGAGCCAGCCTTCCGGAGTCTGTCTATAAGGCGGATTTTATAGCAGGGGTAAATGAGTTTGATAAGCTGTGCGATTATATCCGCTCACTAGATAAAGAGCTTTTCATTAAGGCGGATACAGCAGAGCGCTGCATCTTAAACCCGCCTACTTACGCCTACTTAAAGATTTCTGAGGGGTGCTCTAACCGTTGCACCTACTGCACAATCCCGCAGATTCGCGGCGATCACCGCTCTTTTGAAAGGGAGGCGCTTTTAGAAGAGGCGCGCTCCCTCGCTGAAAAAGGGGTAAAGGAGATAATCCTTATCGCTCAAGATATTACAAAGTATGGGCGGGATAGATATGACGGCTATTATCTGCCTGAATTATTAGACGAGTTGGCGGCGGCCTTCAGCTCTATATACTTCCGCCTCTTATACCTAAACCCAGATGGAATCTCCGATGAACTTATAAAAGTTGTTCAAAAGCATGAAAATATTATAAGGTATTTCGACATCCCCTTACAGCACGTTTCAGATAATATCTTGAGGCAGATGGGGCGGCATTACAATATAGATGAAGCAAAAAATGTTCTGGATAAAATCCGCTCCGCTTTACCTGATGCGTTTATCCGCTCTACATTTATTGTAGGCTTTCCCGGAGAGGCTGAGGACGATTTTAAGCTCTTGATTGATTTCTTAAAAGAGTATAAGCCTGATTACGCGGGTTTTTTCATCTACTCTTCCGAGATTGGAACGCCTGCACAGAAGTTTCCCAAAAAAGTTGCCAAAAAAAGGGCAATAGAGCGCCTAAAAAAGTTGCAAACAGTTCAGAAAAATAATACTCTAACCAGGTTAAAGAAGTTAAAAGGGGAAGAGATATCCATCTTTGTGGACCAACCCAATAAAGAACACAATTTCGTCTTAGAGTCCCACGCTCTATTTCAGACGCCAGAGATAGATGGGATAACCTATGTTATAAAAGGGCGGGCGGATAGAGGCGTTGGGCTCTATAAAGCAAAGATAAAGAGGGTTATCTATCCTGATATATTTGTGGAGCTGATATGACCGCTAATACATGGTTGGCTAAACTATCTGCCGTAATTCTCGCATCTCTCTTTTTAGGGTGCGCTGCTCAAGAGATTGAGCTTTCAGCGGCGGAGTATCTATCGCTTGGGCGGGATTATATGAAGGAAGATGACTACAGGAGGGCTATCCCCGCCTTTGAGTCCGCCGTTCTTAGCTCAAATACCCCTGAAGATGCAAGATTGGCGCAATTTGAGCTGTCAAACGCATTTTTTTTAAGGGCGGAAAACTCTTGGTTTACAGATGAGGAAGGCTATCTCAACGCTATAGCCGCTTATGAAACATATTACGATCTATACCCTAACGACCGCAACGAGAGGCTGGTTTTATACCGCCTTGCATACTCGTATAGCCTCCTATCGTTCCCCCCAAGAAACGACCAATCTTTCACACGCAGTTCGCTAAAATATCTCAATGAATATAAGAGGAAGTTTCCCAGAGATAATGGAGAGAAAAATTATGAAGGCGTAGACTCTCTATTAAAGAGGATGACCGATAAATTAGCGGAGCATGAATATGAAGTTGCAAAATTTTATATGCGTGTAAAAAAAGCTGAAAGCGCTGTCCAGAGGCTTTTATATCTATTGAGAAGTTATCCTGGCTCCTCGTTTGAACAGAGCGCTCTTGTTATGTTGACGGAGATAACTTACAAAACCCCTAAATTAAAATCTGCCTCAAAAAGCTATTTTGATGAACTCTCCGCCCGCTTCCCTGATAACGAAGAGATTCCAATCTTAAAGAAAAGGTATGGTTGGTAAGATTAACTAAAGATTTTTTTTCAAGGAGAATGCTTTTGAAAAACTCATATATTTTAACCTTTGTTTCCAATGATAGACCCGGCATTGTCGCCTTTGTTGCTAAGGTTTTATATGAAAGAGGGTTTAACATAAAAGATTCTTCATCCACGCGGCTCTCGGAGATATTTTCCATGAACTTGCTGGTGGAGCATGAGGAAGATTTTGACGCCAAGACCATTCAGAGTTGGTTTAGTCAACTGCCTCCTGTCGTGCATAAAATATCGGGCGTAAAAGCATCGGTTGAGGCGGGGGAGGAGCACTTCATGGTTTCTGTATATGGGGCGGATAAGCCGGGAATTGTATTCACAATAGCAGATGTTCTAGCTCAAGAAGGGATAAATATTGTTGATCTTCAAACACGTATATCAGGTGTTTATGTTATGGTATTGGAGATATCCCTCCCTATGGATTATCCCGACGCATGGATACAGAAGGTGAAAGATGCTGCAAAATCCATAAAAACGGATATTTCCGTCAGAAAATTAGAAATTTTTGAACTCTAACATTAGTGGTAAAACCTGTTCTTATCTACCCGAATCAGATTCTAAAGGCTGCGTCCGCCCCTATAGCTGAAATAACGTCTGAATTATCGGCGGTTGTGACAGATCTAAAAGATACTATGCTTGCAGCAGGGCACTCTGTAGGGATTGCCGCTGCTCAGATAGGCGTGCTCTCTAGGGTTGTTGTTATTAATGCGTCTTTAGGGCGCAAACCGTGTGAAAACCACGGAGAGCTGGTTTTAATCAACCCCGAGATTATAGACTATGAGGGGATATTCCGCACAAGAGAAGGGTGTATGAGTGTTCCAGAATTTACCGGGGATGTTAATCGAGCGGCAAAAATTACTGTAAGCTATCTTGACGAGGCGCTCTGCTTAAAAACTTTATCCACTGAAGGCTTTGAAGCGGTAGTTATTCAACACGAGATAGATCATCTTGACGGCGTCTTATTTATAGACCGTGTTATATCTCGTAAGAGAGACCTATATAGGAGGAAAGATAAAAAATGCTAAAGGGGTAAAAATTGCAAAAGAGGCGTTCCTGCTTTTTTTGGTGACTTTTTCCTCTTTTGATTGTATAAGGGTATAGAGTTTCTATATATTCATAGTTTCAGAAACTTTCAGGGATATTGTTCGGTTTTGCTTGGAGGGTTTATGAAAAAGTTTGCTTTTTCTTTGGTGGAGCTAACGGTTGTGCTCTTGATAATAGGGCTTATCCTTGCGATTGCTCTTAAAGGGCAGATTATAATAGAAAGCGCTCGTTTACGCAGTGAGGTGCGCAAGATTGAGAAGCTGCAGACTAGCTTTGCAAACTATGTAAACAGGCAGAACAAACTCCCCCCTATAATTTCTGGAACCGCCGCATATGATATGCAGACGCTGATAGATGGTAAATACATCTCTAGGGGCGACGCCA